>JANOHG010000736.1:0-4381 GCA_031406375.1 Archangiaceae bacterium
GCCCCGAGACCCAACCACGGTGATTGCGCAGACCGCGAAGGGCCACGCGATGACCTGCGATGGCCTGAGCGGCAACGAGAAGCAGGCGCTGATTCGTTACCTCAACGCGCTGTAGCTTGGTGTCACTGCCAGTGCTTGAGAAGCTGGCGGGTGCTCTGATGCAAAGGCGTGGTCAGCACCTGCGCGGGCGGGCCGGATTCGATGACCCGACCGTGGTCGAGCACGCAGACATGCTCCATTCCCCGGGCAAGAAAAATGTCGTGGGTTACCACCACCTGGGTCACGCCCGTGGCATCGACGCGTTGAAGCGTTTGCAGCACTTCGGCTTTGAGTGAAGGGTCCAACGCACTGGTGGGCTCGTCATAGAGCAGCACCCGCGGCGCCATGCACAGCGCCCGCGCGATCGCGACCCGTTGCTTCTGACCTCCTGACAGCTGCTCAGGCCAGACGTCGATTCGCTGCTCGAGGCCCAGCTCAATCAAGACCTCGCGCGCTTTTGCCGTCGCGGCGGCCTGGCTCTGCCCTTTGACCTGGATGAGCGCGAGCGTGCAGTTGTCGAGCACCGACAAATGCGGAAACAGCTCAAAGTTCTGAAACACCAACCCGAGGCGTTCTCGGGCGCGGTGCAGTGCGTGCTGACGTTGTGAAGGGCTCGACTCGGCGGTGCCGCGGACGACCACCCCGTCGATTTCGATTGTCCCCCTCTCGAAGGGCTCGAGGCCCATCACGCAGCGCAGCAGCGTCGACTTTCCCGCGCCGCTTTTACCAAGCAGCGCAGTCAGTGTGCCTTCGGGCAGCTCGAACGAGACTTCGTTGAGGGTTGCCTCGGCGTTGCCTGGGTATTGCCGCACGACCCCGGTGACCTTCAGCGTCATTCATGTCCTCGCTTCAGGTGCCGCGCGAAGTGACGTTCGACTGCGCGGGCGAGCTGCGCGAACGGGAGACCAATCACGAGGTAAACGAGCGCGACGAGTAGCCCAAGGCCTAGGTGGTCTCGCATCGAGCTCGCGAGCGTGGTGTACGTCTTGGTCAGCTCAGTCAGCGTGACGAGCGAGACGAGTGAGCTGTCTTTGAGCAGCGCGATGAAGTCGTTCGTCATCGGTGGAATTGAGATCCGCACTGCCTGAGGAGCGACGATGAAGCGCAGCGCCTGAAGCCGCGAGAAGCCAAGCACGGTGGCTGCTTCGAGCTGACCTACGGGGACGCTTTCGAGCCCCGCGCGGTAGTTCTCAGCTTCCGCGGCCGCGTAGTTGAGGCCGAGCGCGACGACTCCGGCAACGAACGGTGAGAGCTTGATGCCGAGCTCAGGCAACCCGAAGTAGACCATCGTCAGCTGAATCAGCAGAGGTGTGCCGCGGAAGAACTCGATGTACGCCACGCAGGCCACGCGCACGACTCTGGGGCCGTAGCGGCGGCCGATCGCGAGCGCGACCCCGAGCAGAATGGCCAACAGCATCGCAAGCATGGACACCGCGACCGACAACAACGCGCCCTTGAAGAACAGCGGCAGCACCTGCGGGTAGCGCGTCTTCACCCGTTCCCAAAACGGCGGCAGCTTTCCGACCGCAGCACGCCACCGCATCAGCTCTTCGGCAGGGCGGCGCGCAATTGGGTCTGAATCCGACAGCAGGTTGGCGACCTCGGGGCTCCACAAGCCCCACCGTTCGTACAGCGCACGCAGCGTTCCATCGTGGATGAGCGCGTCGAGCGCAGCATTCACCTTCGCGTGCAGCTCGACGTCATCGAGGCGAAAGGCGATCGCGTACTCGAGCTTGCCGAACTCACCCGGCACGTTCTCGAAGTCGGAATCGATTTCCCCGTAGAAGAGGGCGATCGGCGCGTCGAGCAGCACGGCGTCGGTTCGCCCGAGCTTGAGGTCGGCGTAAATCTCGTCTTGTCCCCCTTCGTAGGTGCGCACCACCGCTCCCGCGCGGGTGAGAATCCGTTCGGCCATCGAGCCGGGAAGCGTTCCCACCTGCCGATCCTTCAGCGCCTCGAGACTGCGGGGAGCCTTTGGGTCGTTCTTGCGAACCGTGAGGCGTTGCGCCGCGGCGAAGTACGGCCGACTCAGTAGGGCAACGCGTCTCTTCTCTGCCGCGACTTCGATGCCATTGAGTGCGACGTCGAAGTCACCGCGCTCGAGCAACTCGAGCAGCTTGTCCCATGGGCCTTGAATCGGGCGGGCGCTCATCCCGAGCTTCGTGCCAAGCGCGCCCGCGAGCTCGACTTCGAACCCAATCAAGTGGTTCGGATCGCTGGGGTCTTGAAAGACATACGGGGCGCCGCCCTGTGCGTCCGCGCCCCAGCGAAGCTCCGATTCAGGAGCAGAGGAAAACAGCGCGGCGCAGAGAATCAGAGCGTTCAAATCGAACTGAGAGAATGATGACGCTTGCAGACGAGCGTGCAATAAATATGACCTCCAATGCCTGACGAAAGGCCTGCTCTTCGCGGGTTCATTGTAAGAAACACGCTGGTGCAGGTCTCCAAGCTGCCGGTGGCACAAGCAAACCTCACGCGGGCGCGCGTCGATGCCCAGGTGCTGAAGGAACTCGAGCGGGCCTCGTCATTGATGTGGGTGCCCATCGAGAAATCGGTGCAGCTCACCGCAGCGCTTGATGCGGTGTTGGCGCGGAGGGATTGCCTCGAACTCTATCGACGAGCCGGCGACCTCTTCACCAACGACCCGATGTCGACGTCGGTGGTGAACCGCTCGGCCAAGCTATTCGGACTCAAGCCGAAGGCGATCCTCAAGAGCAGCGTCGTCACCTGGGGGATGATTTCGCGAAATTGCGGAACTCAGATTTACCGCGAGCGCCCTTCATCGCAAGAAGCGGACGTCGTCTGGTCCGATGTGCCAGAGGTGGCGACCAACTCGAGGCCTTTCATGGAACACTACGTGGGGGCACTGAGCGTGTTGTTCACACTCTGCAGCGTCAAAGGAACGATTGACCCAATGATCGACTTCGCAAAGCGACAGATTGTCCTTCGGATCAAGTGGGCCTGAGCCCGCTCGCGCTCGGCCAAACCGTGAAGTTGTGCGACGAGGCGAGGGCCGGTAACGCTGATGGCTCAGGGTGCCCGAAACACGTCGGAACCCCCTACGACGGTCACCCGAACGCTGGCCTTCAGCAGCTCGCCGGCGGAAGCGGCCACCGGGTCCACCGACAAAACGACAAAGTCTGCATCCATTCCAACTGCCAGCAACCCTCGGCGTTCTTCCGCGAACTCGGCGTACGCCGCGCCTGAAGTGAACGCTGCCAGCGCTTCTTCGCCGGTTACGCGCTGCTCAGGATGCCAGCCGCCTTCTGGAACGCCATGTGAATCCTGTCGAAACCGCGCTGAATAGATTCCGGCGAGCGGCTCGGGCTCCTCGACAGGAAAGTCGCTGCCGAAGGCGATGTGCGCCCCACTGTCGAGCAACGAACGCCACGCATAAGCGTACTTCAGTCGGTGTTCTCCGACGCGCGCACCCGCCCACGGCATATCCGAAGTCGCATGGGTGGGCTGAAAGCTGGCGATCACATTCGAGGCTGCGAAGCGCGCGACGTCTTCGGGCCGCAGCACCTGCGCATGCTCGACGCGGTGGCGACTGCCCGGTCGCGTCTTCTCGAGCGCATCCAAGACATCCAGCACCATCGTGTTTGCCTTGTCACCGATCGCGTGAATCGCGACCTGGAAGCCTTTATCTGCGAATGCCTTCGCCTTCTTCGCGAGTTCCTCGGGGGTCAGCAGCAACAAGCCCGACTGTGCCGCTTCGTCCGAGTAAGGCGCATGCAACGCGGCGCCACGACTGCCCAACGCCCCATCGGCGAGAAATTTCACCGCGCGCATCTGCAGTCTGTTTCCTTCGAATAATCCCGCGCTCAAGTACGCCGCGCTGTCTGCCCCCTGGCCGTCGGCCATCGCATAGATTCTAAGCTTCAGCCGAGCAGTCGCGTCGAACTGGCGCAGCTGGAGAAAGGCCGCCCGTTCCATGCCAGCGTCGTGGATGCCCGTCAGGCCAACCGACACGCAGCGATTGATTGCAAGGTGCAGCCGCTGCTGAACCTGAGCGTCGGTGGCAGGCGGAATCTTCGCCAAGACCAGGTTCATCGCGTTGTCGATCAGCACCCCTGTCGGCTCACCCGTTCGCGAGCGAAGGATTCTCCCGCCCGGAGGATCTCGAGTGTCCTTGGTGATTCCTGCGCGGGCGAGCGCAGCGCCGTTGACCCAAGCGGCATGGCCGTCAATGCGCGAAAGGTACACCGGCGCCGACGGAAACGTGGCGTCGAGGAGCTCGCGGGTCGGAAACTCTTTTGAGCTCCAATCATTTTGGTCCCAACCGCGACCCAGCAGCCATTCGCCTTGAACGGAAGTGCCCTTTACGCGGGCGAGAAGCTCG
>JANOHG010001061.1:0-2363 GCA_031406375.1 Archangiaceae bacterium
AGGCTCGGTCGCAATCCGAATGGTCAAGGTGCCTCCATTGACAGGAGTGCCTTCTTGCACTTCCGGCGGCAGCACGCCTTTCATCCAAGCGATGGAGGGTGTGGGCGGCCGTTCAACAGACGACGGCTCGACGGGCTTCGCCGTTTCTTTACAGCCAAGCAACCAGACAGCGAGCGCAAGCACAACGAAGAAGCGGGCAGTCATAAGTTCGAAGCCTCGCGCGGAACACCCAACGCATCCACTTCTATGGAAGGAACGTTTGCGGGTGGGTTCATCTCGTACATGGTGAGGTCTGGCGTTTCGTTGATGCCAACGTCTTTGTAGTTGAGTTCGACGCGCATCTCGGACTTAGCCGCGATGAGGATTACCCGCCGCGGATACGTGAGTGGGCCGACCTCTTCGATGTTCTCGAATTCGAGGTCGTAGGTGTCGACCCCGGTCACCGCAGAGCGGACGACGCGGTAGCTGGGGGGTTTGATTGAAAGCACCTGCTGCACGCTGCCCTTCTTCAGCGTCAGCGTGAAGACCCCCTTGCCTTGATCGAAATGGAGGTCGGCTGATTCGTGCAACAGTCGCGGCGCCCGGCCCAACAGCACCGCGGCGAGCTCGGCGGGCGCCATCGCAAGCGGAATGAAGCGGCCGATGTTCTGCGCGGTCGCAGGCCCGTGAAAGTACTTCCCGGCCTGTGCGTCGTGGAGGCCGAAAAACACCCCATCAGACACGAGCACGCCCTGCGGCCTGCCGAAGAAATCGAGCGACTCGAGGTGCACCGAAGCAGGGTGGCTCACCGCGACGAAGAGGGTGACGGCCCCTTTGGTTTGAGGGGAATCGATCTTCAGTTTTGCGTCCCCTTTCACCGCGACGATTGCGCTCTCGGCAACCTCAATTCGCTTCAGCAGTGCGTCGGCTGAAAGCGGCTCGCCCTCGGGGCCGAAGTCGACTCGGTGGGGGCAGGCACAAATGGCCAACGCGATCGGAACAAGCAGCACGAGAAGTCGGTTGGCGGCGAACATGGCGAAGAACACTTGAATCCCGCTATTAACAGCAACTCACATGACCTCTGACGAACTCCTTCACATGGTACGGCTGGGCGGAATCACGATGGCGTGCATTATTGGCGCGTCGGTGGTGGCACTGTTCGTCGCGATTGAACGGTTGATTGCGCTTTGGGGGGTGGGTTCCCAGGCGCGTGCGCTGGGCCAGGCGATCGCCCAGCACCTGCTTCGGGGTGACGTCGCGGCCGCGCGATCGGCCGCCGAACGAAGCACGGCGGTGACGGCCGACATATTCCGCGCGGGTTTTCAGCGGGCGGCGAAGACGACCGGCCCCAGCCTCGATGCCGCCGTCGACCGCGTCCGGCAAGAAACGGCGCTGAGGCTGAAGAGCAAAATGTGGGTGCTGGGTACGATTGGAGCGGTCACTCCTTTCGTCGGTCTCTTCGGCACCGTCGCCGGCATCATGAAGTCGTTTCGCGATCTCGGCATCGATGTCGAAGCCGGGGGTACGGGTGGGTCGGCGGCAGTCATGAGCGGAATCAGCGAAGCCCTGGTCGCAACCGCCGCCGGCATCATCGTTGCCGTCGAAGCGGTGATTTTTTACAACTACTTCCAGTCACGGCTCTCAAGGCTGTCGGTCGAGCTGAAGCTGATTTCAGAAGAGTTCGTCGAGCTGCTGCGCGAGCGGGCGGTGAACGGCGTGGTGCCTTCGACGGGCAGCACCGGCGGCGAGACTCCAATGCCGCTGGCTCCCACCCCAGCGCCAATCGCGGGGGCGTGAGCATGGCTCTTGGACAAGTGCCTGGCGGCAATGACGACGAGAGTGACGGGGTGTTCGCGGAAATCAACATCACTCCGCTGACGGACATTTTTCTGGTCTTGCTCGTCATCTTCATGGTGACGAGCTCGGTCATCGTCAACGCGAACGGCGGCGCGGCGAAGGCGGGGTTGAAGGTCAACCTTCCCAAAGGCGGAGCGGCGGACGCGCAGGCCAAGGCGTCGGACATTTCGGTCGCCATCCTCGCCGACGGTCGAATCGTGCTCAGCGGCGATGTGGTGTCGCCCGACGAACTGAAGAAGGCACTCGATCAGGCGCGCGAGAAGAGCCCCGAGACACTGGTGATCGTTCAGGCCGACGAAGGCGTGACGCACGGCAAGGTCGTCGAAGTGATGGAAATGGCGAAGAGCGCCGGACTCGCGCAGCTGGCGATCGGCGTGCGTGAAGGGCACAAGTAGGCCCGAACCAATCGCTTACGTAGAAGCTTTAGACTGCCGCACCACCGGCGCGTTGATGGCGTGCGAGTAACAACCGTTACCCAACGAATGGAATGATCGCGGTGCGTTCCTTCGGGTAGTCGGGAAACTTCT
>JANOHG010001062.1:0-1466 GCA_031406375.1 Archangiaceae bacterium
CAGTCGCGGGTTGGGGACATCCGCGAGAAGGCCGCTCATCCGTTCGCTGAACACGCCGCCGGTCATGAAGACGACCTTGCGGGCTTCATCGGGGAAGCGCCGCAACACCTCGGTGAGGAAATCCATGCCCGACATCTGCGGCATCATCAGGTCGCAAAGGATGAGGTCGAAGTGCTCACCGTCGTGGAGCAGGCTCAAACCCCCTTCAGCACCGCTGTGGATCCCCACTCCTGTCAGCGCACGCCCCTTGACAAGTGGTGGGGTCGCATCGCACATGCGCCCACCATGAAATCATTTCTTATTGGGCTGGCGATGTTTGGAGTTGGCTGTGGTGTCTCGAGTGGAGAGGTCGGGTTGAATGGCGATTCCACCGCCGTAGAAAGCTTCGAACTTTCGTCGACGAAGGACACGTTCCTGATTGCGCGGCGCGACCTCCGGCTGTGCGTCGCGCCGCTGTGCGGTGGGTACTGGGTCAAGGACCTCAACAGCACGATGCAAGAGCGCTACGTCAGCGGGTTGGACTTCAGCGGTTCGAGCCTAAGCGATGAAGTGCAAGAGCAGGTCGCAGGGGCTCCCGACAACGAGCTGGTGCTCGAGGGCCGTCTCGGCCCGAAGGAAAGCCGGTACCACACCCGCCCTCTCACCGTGATGGCTGCCTACCGGGGCATGCCAGGAAAGACGTTTTCCAGCGCCGACAAGTTTTACTCGGTGTTCCCAACCAAGATCGGTTGCGTCAGCCAGCCGTGCGCGTACCTGCAGGTCACGCGCTTGAACCGCACCACTGGTCACACGATGGCGACCGACGTCGCGGTTACCCGAGCGCTGGCGACGAGAGTGGACGAGCAGTGGTTGCAGAATCGGATCCGGATGAACCGTGCAATCGTCGCGGGCCGCATCGTTCGCGCCAACAACCATGTCACCGTCGATGCCAGTCAGGTGTTCGTCGCGCTGCCCGACCGCGTTGCAGCCTGCCCCGCGTCGACGGCTCCCAGCTGCCCGTCGGGAAAGATTCGCGCCTTCGAGCGCACCGCAAATCGTTGCACTGTGCCACTTGGGTGCACGCCGCTGGGCGTCTGCGCGCCGTTCAATCCAAGCTGCGAGCCTGGATACACGCTGGTGAGCTGGCAAAACATCTGCCCGCGCCACGCGTGCGAGCCCGACTTTCTTCAGTAGCTGCAATCTTCGTATTTGCCGAACTGAGTCACGGTCCTTGAGCGAGGGTCGTCGCCTCAGATGGAAGGCCCTTAGACACCAACGATGGATCCTTTCAGTCTCTCGCGCGATCAAGCTGCGCAAGGATGTCGGCTGGATCTTCCTCGTCGTCGATCTCGACCACTTCCGTCGCCGCGCCCACCTTGCCTGACGGTCGCGGTTTCTGCGCTGGAAGTTTCGCCGTCGACCGCGACGGCGTTGGCAGCGCAACGGCGATGGGCTCGGCGACCCAGTCTGTTGGCTCGGGCTTCTCG
>JANOHG010000868.1:0-7315 GCA_031406375.1 Archangiaceae bacterium
TGAGCAGGGCGCTGACCTGGGCGCCCGATTCGGCGTCGAGGCTGGCCGTCGGCTCGTCGGCGAGGATCAGCGGCGGCTTTCCGGCGATCGCCCGGGCGACGGCGACCCGCTGGCGCTGCCCTCCCGACAGATCCGAGGGCACGCGGGTCAACTTGTCGCCAAGGCCAACCGCGTCGAGGGTCTCTCGGGCCTCCTTCAGCGCCGCGCGGTGCGAGTAGCCCCGAAGCTCGAGCGGAAAGGCGACGTTCTGCTCGGCGGTGAGCGCCGGCATCAGGTTGTGACCCTGGAATATGAAGCCGATGTACGCCAGGCGCATCGCGGGCAGCTCGCGCTCCTTCCGCCCGTGCAGTGGCTGCCCGTACAGGTAGCCTTCCCCGGCGGTCTGCGAAAGCACGCAGCCTAGGATCGACAGCAGGGTCGTCTTCCCGCTGCCCGAGGGCCCCACCAGCATCATGAACTCGCCCTGCGGCACGGTGAGGTCGATGCCCTTGAGCACCTTCAGTGCGAGCGCCCCTTCGCCGTAGACCTTGGTGAGCCCCTTGAGCTCGATCGCCGGGGTCATCGGAACACCATCGCCGGCTCGAGCTTGCGCAGCCGCAACAGCGCGAGCACCGAGGCAAGCACGCAGACGCCAACCATCACCACCACCGAGGTCCCGAACGCCTCGATTGGCAGCACCGGAGTCAGCTGTGGGTTCCGCATCCCCGAGACCATACCGCTCACCATCCCCAGCCCTATCAGCGTGCCGAGCAGGCCGTAGAGCACCGCCTGAACGAAGAGGAGCCGCGCAAGGTCGGTGTTGGTCGAGCCGATCGCCTTCAGCGTGCCGAACTGGCGCATGTTGTCGATCACCGACGAGAACATCGAGAGCGCGACCGTGATCAGCCCAACCAGCAGGCCCATGAAGGTCGAGATCCCGAACGAGAGCCCGATCTGGGTGCCAGTGATGATGTAGACGAGGATCTCGTGAAGGTACTCTTCGCGCGTCATCACCCGCGTGTCCGACAACACCTCTTGCAGCCGCTTGCGCACCTCAATCGCGTCGGCGCCCGCTGAGATTCCCACCATCAAGAAGGTGTGCTGGTCCGCGGGGACTTTCAGGATCTCTCGCGCGAGCCCCTGCTCGGCGAAGGCGTAGGCGGGCGCGAACGGCAACAGCCCCCAGGTGAAGCCCACCACCTGCACCCTGTGCCCTGAGACCTCTCGGAGCGAGCCGAGGTTGAGCCCGCCCATCTTCTCTCGCTCGGCGTCCTCGAAGATGACCGCGTTCGGCTGATCGAGCGCCGCGGTCGAACCGCTGACCAGGTTCCACGGCCCGCCGACGTAGAGGGGAGCGCGCGCGCCGACCAGAGAGATCGGCTCGGACCCACCGTTCGGCAGCTGAACCTGCGCCGTCTGCAGCACCAGCGGCTCGACCCAGGCGACGCCCGGCGTCGCGCGCGCACGGTTGAGCTGCGAGTCGGTCAGCGGCTTGCCCCCCTGGAACTGGCGCGTGCCCGGAGGGGTAATCCAGATGTCGGCCTTCGCGTTCTCGACGAACATCCGGTTCTTGCCCAGCAGCGCGAGGAAGGTGCCCGACTGGAAGTTCCCGAGCACGACCGCGAACACCACGCCGAAGAGCGTGCCCGCGAGCTTGAGCTTCTCGTGGAACATCATCTGCAGCCCGATGCCCGCCATCATCCGCCAGCGGCCGAAGAAGCCGGCCCGCCCCGTCAGTGGTTGAGCCAGGAGTCTGGGAGGAAGCTTGGTCATTGCGTCACCTTAAGGAGCACGGCCAGTGCTGAGCCGCAGGCAAGCGCGGGCCGAAGCGAGCTCGTAGCGCGCCATGATGTCGTTCACCTCGGCCTGGAGCCTGTCGCGATCGGCGGAGATCAGATCGAGCTGGGTCGCGACCCCGGCAGCGTTCCGTTCGCTCGCGAGCGCGGCCGCTCGGCGCGCGGCACGGACCTGCGCCTGCGCTGCCTTCTGCTTGCTCGCCGCGGCGATCGTGCGCTGCCAGTCGGAGTGGAGCTGATCGGTCGCGGCGAGCCGCGCCTTCGCCGCGTTGAGCGCGGCGATCTGCTCTTGGGCCGACGCGACTCGGATCCCTAGAATGATCGGCGCGTCGAGCCGCCAGCTCAAGCTGACGCCTGCGTTCCAGGCGGCGATTTGCCCCGAGAACCCGGTCGCGTTAGTGAACCGCTGAGTGAACTGGGCATCGAGCCTTGGGATCAGGCTCGTCGCCGCCGCCAGCTCGGCGCGCTCGGCTGCCTTCGCGTCCTCCTGGGCGGCGCGCACCAGCGCCAGGGCTGGCACGGCGCCTTCGAGCTCCGCCAGAGGCGCCTCTCGGTGAAGGTCATCGACCGCGAGCGGTGGAAGCACAGCCGGAACGACCGAGGTCAACGAGAAGAGCGTGCGCCGGGCGTTCGCCTCCAGCGCGCGCGCGTCGGCGATCACCTGCTCGTTGCGCTGGATCTCGGCGCTCGCCCGAACCCGCTCGAGCTCGGTGGCGACCCCGGCCTTGCTGCGCGCCTCCTGCTGTTCGGCCTGCGCCCGCGCGACCTCGAGCGACTGCATCGCCGCCTCGAGAAGGGCCTGGGCGCTGGCGGCCGAATAGTAGGCGAGCACCACCTCGCGGCGGACCTGCGCCCGGGTGCCCTGCTCGCGCTGCCCCGCAGCGCGTACCGTGCCGAGCGCGCTCGACGTCTGTAGCCATCGGTTGACATCGATCAACGGCACCTCGACCCGCAGCGCGCCGTCGAGCTGATTGAGGGGTGCAATCGTGATCGGGTCGCTGGGCGTCGCCCCGGTTCGGCCGTCGATCTGTGCCTTGTACTGGTTGCGCAGGTAGGCCCCGCTGGCCGTCAGCGAAGGCAGCAGGCCGCCCCAGACCTGCCCAGCCTCGGCGCTCGAGCGGGCGTAGGTCGCAGCCTGGAGGAGGACGTCGAGGTTCGCCGTCTCTGCCGCCTCCAGAAACCGCGAAAGGGGCTGGCCTGTCGCGAGGCCGGGGACGAGGGCTAGCAGGAAATAGATTCGCACGATTGAGCGGCTATCTAAGAACCGACCCGGCCATTTGCTAGGGATAGTTGCGAATATTGAGCATTACAGATGGATGACGTTATTATTTCACGCGATGGCGCGGACGACTGGCGCAAGGAACGCGGACTACGACGAGGCGCGGCGGGCCCTCGCGCGCAAGGTGCGGCCAGCGGTATTCGCCGACGGGGGCCTTCGGGCCAGCGTGCGGGAGCTCGCGGCGGCCGGAGGGACGAGCGCCTCGACGCTGAAGCATTACTTCGGCGATCGGGCGGGGTTAATCCGCGCGGTGCTCGAGACCCAGCGCCTCGACGCCGCGCCCTACCTCGCGATGGCTTCGGTGCCCGGCACCCATGATTTTCGTGAGTCGGTCGAGCGCTACGTCGCCGGCCTGCGCCAGGCGTGGTTCGCCCACGGCGTCGGAAACATCGAGGCCCGCTCGCTGGCCACCGGGCTGTCGGAAGACGCCCTGGGCCCCGCCTACGTCAACGCGATCCTCGAGCCGTTGCTTCAGTCATTCGAGCAGCTGTTGACCACGCACATCCAGCGCGGAGAAATGGCGCCCTGCGAAGTGCGCTTCGCCGCGCTCGGCTTCCTCTCGCCGATCGTGCTTGGCCTGCTCCACCAGGACTCGCTGTCTGGGAAGAGCTGCCGCCCGCTCGATCTTGACGCGTTCCTCGCGCGGCACCTCGACGTCTTCTTCGCGTCGCATCCAGTGGGGCCCCAAGGGGCTTAGCGCCGTTGTGTGGCCTTGCGCGTCTTCGCGACAGGACACGAGGTTTGCTTACTTGTCCTTCGCGAGATCCTTGCGGAACTTCTCAGCCTGCGCTTCCCATGCAGCGAGCGTGTCGTCGGGCTTCCTTGCGGCTGCAGTGCTGGGGCTGTCCAACTTGCGCTCGGCGATCTTCTCTTCAGCATTCTTGATGTAGGCGGCGCCGACGCGCTTCTTGACCTCAGCCGTTCCTCCCTTTTTGAATGCAGCGGAATAGGCGTTGAGCTGCTCGAGGGTGGTCTTGGCAAGCGCGGGATCCGATTTGTCACCCATCTGCTCCCACACCTTGGCGCTCGCCACGTTGCCTTCGGTCTCGCCGGCCAACGACGACGCGCCCTGACCGCCACAGCAGCTCGTCCCTTGATGCAGGTGCGTTCCCTCGTGTGCCAGGACGGCAGCGAGCGCCTCGGGGCTCTTGAGCAGCTCCTTCTTGAAACGGATCGCTCCGTCCGCGGCTGCGCCGAGTCCTTCGCCGAGGTTTCCGACAATCTTGTATTCGGTGTGCGCTTCGCGGAGCTTCTGCACGGCCTTCGGGTTTGCCTTTCCCCACTTCGTTTGGGCCGCGACCTCAATGCCAACCGCAACCGCGATGTTCGCGTTCTTGTCGGTCGCACCCGAACGAACCAGCTCTCGTAAGCCATCCATCGTCTTCGCCGGAAGACCCTTCAAGAGCGCCACCTGATCGCCGGCCGCTTTTCCGTTGAGCAGCGCGCCTACAATTTCTTTGCCCGTCACCTTGCCTGCCTTCACGGCGGCCTCGAGCTGGGTCAGCTCTTTCGGGCTGAGTAACGCGATTGCTTCTCCAGCTTTTTCCATGCTGAGGCCAGCCAGCTTCCTTCCGATGGCCTCACCCGGGCGGGTCGAACTCTTCTTGGTGCCGGCCTCCATCTTGTTGAGCTCTAGGCTCTCGAGCGACAGCGCGCCCAAGCTCCCTGCACCATCGGCAAGGCCCATGCGCCCAAGCGCGTTGGTCAGGCTTTTGTTCGCAGGTGGCTCGCGCAACCCACCCCCCGCCTGCTGGGCGAGTCGCTGGCCGCTGATGAACTGCTGAAGAGCTGCGTTCACGCCCGTCGAAGGTGGGTTGGCGACGTAGCTTCCGCTGACCGACACCAGCTTCCTGCGAAGGTTATCGAAGCCCGAGGCGGTTGCTTCGGGCCTCGACAACTGGGCGGCAAGCGATGGCTGGGCGGCCAGACGGGCTGGCTCAATCGCCCTTTTCTCCAGTGGCGCAGTCATCTTCACGGTTGAGCCTTCGATTCGAGCCATTTTTCGTTACCTGGGGGTTGTGGATCTGAAAGTGCGGCGCAGGCGGGTTGGGTCCAACAACGCAGGCAGACCATCTGTTCCTTCTGCAGTAGCCGCGAACCGCGGGCCACTGCTTGTGAACACTGCCGTCGCGCTCGAACGCCGGTGGCCGGGTGTTTGGACGAACTGTGGCCGAAACTCACACAGAGCAGGGTGAAGTTTTGGACCATCCAGTCATCTCAAAGAAGCTCCGTGAGTGACGCGGTCTACGTTCACCGGCTTCAGCTGGCATCGCCGTACGCCCAGGCTCAGTCCGTCAACCACGGGGGCAGCGGCGCCGCGAAGTCCCAGTCACGGTCGATCAGCGCCGGGTCGATGTCCTCCAACTGGCGCTTAGCCGCGCAGAAGGCGCGCTCGGCGTCGGGGGCGACCACCTGGCCAGATGGGCCCGACGGCTCCACGGACCCAAGGCGGAGCGTTCGCCACCTCGCCACCCAACCGTCGGAGGTCGACTCGAGCGTCACTTCGTAGTCGCGCCCGGTGGGGGCACTGTCGATTGTCATCCGGTGGGTTCGCAAAATCGTCTGCCTTCGATCCGTCGATGCGAGTGGTCCACCTGTTTCCCACAAACTCACCATGAAACACCTCATGTTCGTGCTCGTCGGTGCCACCGGTTCAACGTGACTTGCGCTGCCGTTCGGCAGGGGGGCTGGCCAGCTTTGGGCAGCCTGTTCGGCTGGCGATCTGCTTGGACAGACGCACGAAGCTACCGGCGTGACGGCACGAGTGCTAACCGTCGCGGCCAACATGAGCGACGAGCGCGGAAAGGCCGAACGGCTGCTCTGGCTGCAGCAGACCTACGAGAAAGCGAAGGCGAAGTCGCCCGAGCGGAAAGAGAAGTTCCTCACTTCCAGTGGAGTCGAACGGCCTGTCATCGACGCCGGCCCTCAAGAGGGGCTCGAACAACTCGGCTTACCTGGCGAGTACCCGTTCACGCGCGGCGTGCAGTCGACGATGTTTCGATCGCGGTTCTGGACGATGCGGCAGTACGCAGGGTTCGGCTCGGCAAAGGACGCCAACCAGCGTTACCACTACCTGTTGAAAAGCGGTCAAACCGGCCTGTCGGTCGCCTTCGATCTCCCCACCCAGATGGGCTACGACGCTGACAGCCCGCGCGCGGTCGGGGAGGTTGGGAAAGTCGGCGTCAGCATCGGTTCAGTGCGTGACATGAAGGCGCTGCTCGATGGGCTGCCTCTGGGTGAGGTCAGCACTTCGATGACGATCAACGCCACCGCCACGACCTTGCTGTGTCTGTACGCAGCCGTCGGCGAGCAGCAAGGGGTGCCGATGTCTTCCCTGCAGGGCACCGTACAGAACGACATTCTCAAGGAATACATCGCGCGCGGCACCTACATCTATCCGCCTGCGCCGACGCTGCGGCTGATCACCAACCTCTTCGCGTTCTGCGCCAAAAACGTTCCGAAATGGAACCCGATTTCGATCAGCGGGTACCACATTCGCGAAGCAGGCTCGACGGCCGCTCAAGAGATCGCTTTCACGCTTGGTGACGGCATCGCCTACGTTGAAGCCGCGGTCGCAGCTGGCCTCGAGGTGGACGCGTTTGCGGGCCGGTTGAGCTTCTTCTTCAACGTCCACAACGACTTCATGGAAGAGGTCGCCAAGTTTCGATCGGCGCGGCGGCTGTGGGCGCGAATCATGAAGGAACGCTTCAAGGCGAAAGATCCGCGCTCGATGATGCTGCGCTTTCATGCGCAGACCGCCGGCAGCACGCTCACCGCACAGCAACCCTTGAACAACGTCGTGCGCGTCTCACTGCAGGCGCTGGCGGCGGTGCTCGGAGGTTGCCAGTCGCTTCATACCAACTCGTGGGACGAGGCGCTTGCGTTGCCCAGCGAGGATGCGGCTCGGCTTGCGCTGCGAACGCAGCAGATTATCGCGCACGAAACCGGCGTCGCTGACACCGTCGATGCGCTTGGCGGCTCGCACCACCTCGAAGCGCTGACCGATGGCCTTGAAACCCTCGCCGAGGCGTACCTGAAGAAGATCGACGGCCTGGGCGGGATGGTGAAAGCCATCGAAGAGGGTTACCCGCAGCAGGAAATTCAGAGCGCGGCGTACGCAGCGCAGCGAGGGCTGGAAGAGAACAGCAGCATCGTCGTCGGAATGAACAAGTTCCAGGTGAAGGAGTCGCGACCGCTTGGGCTGCTCAGCGTCGATGGTCAGAACTGAAAGCGAGATCTCACCGTTGGCTGCCTCTTCAAC
>JANOHG010000869.1:0-1372 GCA_031406375.1 Archangiaceae bacterium
TTCACACCCTCACCGTTTGCGCGAACTGATTCCCGGCTACTCGAAAATAAGCTTTGCGAAGCGTGGCAGGTGATGGAAGTCGCCTACGAAAAGCGGCGAGAACGACTGCCCTTCGACCTGCTGGCGCCGCACCACGTGCTCGAGGCGATAGAGGTTGAACCGCCATGTGTCGCCTTTCTGAGGCGGCAGCCGAGGCACATCCAACAGGTTATTAAGCGGGATTTGGAGTTCAGCGCTCCAGCCTTCGTCCTTGTCCGAATCGTCGTCGATGGTCCCGCGAATGGTGACCGCGCTCTTCATCGCCGATTCCCACTTCATCGCCTCGGCGAGATCCGAGCGCCGCGCGACAAACGCGGCGTCGAAGTTCACGTTGTGCGGTGAGACTTGCAACTCGTTGTACGTTTTCCCGTCTCCGTTCGCGTCGAGAAAAATCTCGACCGCGTCCTCGGAATAAATCGGGTCATCCTTTTTTCGAAGACTGCCCCAGACGTCGGCGTCTTCGCACTCGAACGCCACGTAGAGAAACTTGTCGTCGTACAGAATTCGCGCGGTCGTCTTCTTCTGCGCTGGCGAGCCATCCATGCTCGAGGTCAGCGTCACCGCAGAGGCCGCCTTCCAGCTCTCGTCGTCCAACTTCCCGTCGATCGCCGGTGGCTTAGGGGCCCTGGAAACCCGGTACTCGGGCAAGGGTTGCTGCGGCGACTCGAGGCGAGGCCCATAGACCCGCTGCTGACCGTCATGTGTCGGCTGGGTCGGACCCGGTCGATCATCGACAGGCAACCGCGCGTCTCCTTGCCAAAAGCCGATTACCAACTGCAGCGGCCCAGCGTAGTTGGGCATTTGGATAACGTGAACGTCTTCAATCACCTTGCCAACCGGCCAGCTGCCAATCGGAGCGGCGCCCCCCTGAATCTCGTGATCTGCGTTGCCCAGCTGTTGCCCGCTGTTGGCGTCGACGACGTGGAGGAAGAAATTCCACCCCTGAGGGGGCGCCTTCAGCGCCGAGAAATAGTGGCTGAGTCTCACCTGCTGCCCCGGCGTCGGTCGCGCAGGTTCGACCTTCGAGCCGAGGTACTGAATCGTGCCGCCTGCCCAGGTAGCGCCACTGTTGAAGGTGAGCTCTGCCGGCGCTGAATCGAGCGTTCGCACGAAAGCTGCGGGCGATTGAGGGCTGGCCTGCAGTTGTGGCGGCGCCCGATTCTTCGGGCCAGCTTGCTCGTCGCGACAACCCGACAAACCCAGAAAACCAATCAATAGCCAACGTTTGTGCATGAGGCGGCGCAGACTACTTGCAGTCTCAAGCGGAGGACGGCAAAGAGTGTTTTGAGCCTCGTTCCAACGGTTTGCGCTGGCTGGCGGGCTGCTCTTCAAG
>JANOHG010000895.1:0-6846 GCA_031406375.1 Archangiaceae bacterium
GGCGGTGAGCTGTTCGAGCGTCCAGTTTTCGCGCAACCCGTTAAAGGTCGTTAGTCCCAAGCACGCGTTGGTGAGAGCGTGAATCAAGAAGGCATCGTCGAACACAGGAAAGCTCGCATTCGGAAACGCTTCGCGAGCCAGCGTCAACCGCGTGCGCAGGTGAGCGAGCGCCGCCGCGTCGACGAACTTCTCGATGCCTGCGTTCACCGCTGCCTTCGCGAGCACCGTTGCAGCTTCTTCCGAAGCGACCGCCGGCTTGCGGGTCTCTTCGAGGACGACGTTTCCGTAGGCGAGTCGGGTGATGCGGTCGACCCGATTGTGGGTGGAGTTCCATTCGAGCGCGTCGAGATCGGTAATCGCCTCGCCGAAGAGCTCGAGCAGCCATTCGGGCTCGATCTGCGACGCAAGTCGGACCAGCACCGCGCCCTTGCGTTCCTCCGCGTCAACGGTGACCAGAAATTCTGCCTCCTGAACGACGCTGCCCCCATCGAGCGTCGCTTGGCCTCCGCCGCAGAGAATCAGCTCAGGCGCTTTTGGCCTGCGCCGCTTCGCGACGCGATCGGGGTAGCCAGCAAGGATCGCCAGCAACAGCGCGCGCTCGGCGACGTCGTCTTGTGCTCGTGGTCCGTCGGTTCTGCACATGCGCGCCAGTTGTTTGCGCACCCGATCGACCGCCGAGAAGGCCCCTTGTTCGAGCCCGGCAGATCGCGGTCCGGTCGCCTGGCCTTCCTCGAAGCGCTCGAGCAGCTCGAGAAGATCTGACGGGCCAGCCAATGCGTTCGCGTCATGCCTGCGATCCGAGTGCACCCGGCCCCGGGTCTCGATGCGAATGTCGCGCTCACCCAACAGCGCGGCGATCGTGGCCCCGCGGTCTGCGACGCCGCGCTTCTCAGCCTCGACGATCAGCCGCGCTTGACGCGGGTGAACTGGGAACCGCAGCAGCCGCCTGCCGATTTCCGAAAGCGTACCTTCTGAAGAGACCGCGCCGAGCTTCTCGAGCAGCACCTGCGCTGCATCGAGCGCCGAAGCCGGCGGCGCCTCGAAGAAAGGAAACTCTGCGGGCTTGCTGACGCCACTGGCGCATAGGGCGAGCACCGCCTCGGTGAGATCCATTCTGCGGATTTCTGGAGCATCGGCCAGTGGCCGCCCGTCGAAGTCGCCCTTCGTATAGAGTCGCAGACACTTGCCTGCGCGCGTGCGTCCGGCGCGCCCTGCTCGCTGAACCGCCGATGAGCGAGAGACCTTCTGGACCTTGAGGGTGGGCAGGCCGCTCCACGGAGAATGCGACGCCACGCGCGCCAGGCCAGTGTCGATGACGGCGGCGATTCCTTCGATCGTCACCGACGTCTCTGCCACGTTGGTCGAGAGAATCACCTTTCGAAGCGTGCTGGGTCGAATCGCGCGGTCCTGTTCCGGGCCAGGAAGATCGCCATGCAGTGCGTGGAGCTCGAGCTGATGACGACGGCAGAAGTCGTCACAGACTTCGCGCGCGCGACGGATCTCGCCCGCCCCTGGCAAGAACACGAGCACGTCGCCGTCGAGGCCATCAACCACCAGGCGCTTGAGCGCAGCGAGCACTTGCTGCTCGAGGTAGCGCTCGTCTTCCGCGGGCAGGTACTCGATGCCGACCTCGAATCGGCGGCCTTCCGAGCGCAGCCGTGGACAGTTTCCCAACCACGCGGAAATGGGCTCTGCGTCGAGAGTGGCCGACATCACCACCAGCTTCAAATCAGGCCGCGCGCCAAGCTGCAGGCGGCGCAGCATCGCAAGGCCCAAGTCTCCGGCGAGATGGCGCTCGTGAAACTCATCGAGCAAAACCGCGCCGATTCCCGTCAACGAAGGGTCGCTGATCAACCGCCGGGTGAGCAGCCCTTCGGTGAGGAACCGAATCCGTGTCTTCGGGCTGGAAACATCTTCGAAACGAATCTGGTACCCGACCGTGTCTCCGAGTCGTTCGCCCCGTTCTTCGGCGACCCGCGCAGCAGCCAAGCGCGCGGCGAGACGGCGGGGTTGAAGGACGAGAATTTCGCCCTTTCCGTTGACGCCCGCATCAAGCAGCGCTGGAGGAACCCGGGTGGTTTTCCCAGCGCCCGGCGGTGCCTCGAGCACCAGCGCAGGATTCTTCCTCAGCGCCGACACCACCTCGGGCAGCAGCGGGTCGATCGGCAGGGGCGTCACCGCGCCTAGCCGTCAAGCATCACGTCGATCGCGCCGGGTGCTGCCAGGTTCTCGAACGCCCAGTCGGCGCCCGCTTCCTTCAACTGCTCGATGGTGAACCCGCCGGTCGCGACGCCCATGCACTGGGCTTCGATCGCGTGTGCGGCGGCGACGTCGTGCGGGGTGTCGCCAATCACCACCACGCGGGCCTCCGTCCACGGAACCCGAAGTTGTTTCACGCCCCGCTGGGCGCCGCGCCGAATCAGCTCGGGACGCAGCTCGTGGTCGTCTCCGAAGCCGCCGAAGAGAAAGCTGTCGTAGAGGCCGACGCGCTGAAGCTTGATCTTCGCGCCGTCCTTCACATTGCCGGTGCCCAGGCCAATCGCCGCGCCCATCTTCTTCCCGGCGGCGATCGCATCCAGCATCCCGGGGTGAACGATGTACTTGTCGGCTGCAACCATCGGCACCTCGCGCGCGAGGAACTCGAGGTATTTCGCGATCACCGCCGAGATCGCCGTGTCGGTCGGAGGTTGGCCGATCAACTCGAGCCCTTGCCGAACGATCGCGCGATCCGTCATTCCTCCGAGACGGAACGTCGAGATCGCGTCTTGGCGCTGATGAAGGTCGGCGAACGCAAGCTCAATCGATTTGCGTCCCGCGCCTCCCGTCGAAATGAGAGTCTCGTCGATGTCAAAAAGCAAAACCGTTGGGATGTTCAACTCGTAGCCTCCGAAATTCGCTGTTGTCCTCTCGTTGCCCACTCTTCTTCGATTTCCAAGCCCACCGCGCGTCGCCCCAGCCGCGCTGCCCCAAGCGGTATCGACCCACTTCCAGCGAACGGGTCGACCACCAATTGATCTGGCCGGCTCCAGCAGCGAATCAGCGGCTCGAGCACCGCAAATGGTTTGTGACTGGGGTGCGATCCCCACTTCGATCCTTCAGCGTCGTCGTAGCCGGCGACCACCGCCCAGGGGGTAGCGGGGTCTTCGACCTGGGGAATTGGCGCGGCTTCCTGCGTCAGCACCAGCGCGACCTCGACCATTCGCAAGATCTCTTCGCCCGAGTTGGCCTCGCGGGTGCGCTTGGCCCAGACGTATTCTCCTCGCAGGCAGCCCCACCCAAGCTCACCAGCGACAGTGATGATTGGCTCTTTGCCAAGGAAGTTGGTCCAGACCACCATCGGCGCTGAGGCCTTCAAGAACTTCGCGGCGGTCTTCATCCATTCAGCGGTGAACGCACGGTACGCGCGAACATCCTCGAAGCGCCGCAGCGGGCCACGGTCGATTTTCTTGTACTTCTTATCGCGCAGATCGCCCCCTTTGCGACGGCGGGTGAGGATGCAATACGGAGGGTCGGTGATGAGCGCGTTTGCCTTCTCGCCGAGCAACGCCCGTTCCCAGTCGGAGGCTTTCGTTGCGTCGCCGTGAAGGATCTTGGCCGACATCTACCTTCGCTGTGCCGCCGCGTCGGGGTGCTTGACGATGAAGTCGTCGAAAGAGCCGCTGAAGTCGATCACTTCTTTGCCTTTGCGAGGTGCCCAGATGCGGGTCCCCACCTCGCGGATCAGCTCTTGATCGTGGGTGACGACAATCACCGTGCCCTCGAAGCGCTGCAGCCCTTCGGCGAGCGCGACAATCGACTCGAGGTCGAGGTGGTTGGTGGGCTCGTCGAGCACGAGGACGTTGTCTTTGCGCATCATCAACTGGCACAACAGCACCCGTACCGTTTCTCCACCTGAGAGTGTATCGGTGGGCTTCATCCGCTCTTCGCCCGAAAAAAGCATTCGCCCCATCAGGCCGCTGATCTCTTCGTTGTAGAGCTTCGAATCGAGATCGCGCAGGTAGTTGTAGGCGGTGGTGCCCTTCTTGATGATCCCATGGTGATCCTGCGGCATGTAACCGACCGAAGCTTGATGGCCCCAAGTCATCTTCCCGCTGTCGATTGCCTCAACGCCGGCGAGCATCTTCACCAGCGTCGACTTGCCGACGCCGTTTCGCCCGATGACGCAGATTTTCTCGCCCTTGGTGACGATCGCCGAGAACGGAGGAATCACGCTGACACCGTCGTACGATTTCGAGATCCCTTCGAGCACCAGCGTCTGCTTACCGCTGGCGTTCTTCTGCTCGAACTTGATGAACGGGCGCGCGATGTTGCTGCGTTTCAGGTCGTCTGATTTGAGTTTCTCGATCTGCTTCGCGCGGCTTTGAACCTGGCTGGCGCGGGTGCCCGCGTGGAAGCGGGCGATGAAGTCCTGCAATTGCGCGATCTTCTTCTGTTTCTCGGCATTGTCCGATTCGACCTGGTACCGCATCGCCGACTTCTGACGAACCATGTCGTCGTAGCCGCCCGGGTAGGTGATGATCGTCTCGTAGTCGATGTCTGCGATGTGGGTGCAGATCGAGTTGAGGAAGTGGCGGTCGTGGCTGATCGTCAGCAACGCGCCCTCGTATTCATGAAGGAACAGCTCGAGCCATCGAATCGAGTCGAGATCGAGGTTGTTCGTCGGCTCGTCCAACAACAGCCCAAGCGGCTTTCCAAACAGCGCCTGCGCCAGCAGCACACGCAGCTTGTAGCCGCCCTGAAGCTCGCCCAGCGGCTTCTCGTGGCCTTCGTTTTCGACGCCCAACCCCTGCAGCAGCGCCGCCGCGTCAGATTCGGCGACGTAGCCGTCTTCTTCGGCGATCACCGTCTCGAGATCGCCCAACCGATTCCCATCTTCCTCGGTGAGCTCAGCCTTTTCGAGCAGCTTGTTCTTCTCGGACAACGCCGCCCACAGCGGCTTGTTGCCCATAATCACGACGTCGAGGACGCGCATCGCCTCGTACTGGAAGTGGTCTTGGCGAAGGATGCCGAACTTCTTCGGCCGCGAGATGGTGCCAGAGTCTTGTTCCTCGTCGCCGGCGAGGATCTTCATGAAGGTCGTCTTTCCCGAGCCGTTGGGGCCGGTGAGACCGTAGCGGCGCCCAGGAGAGAACGAGACGTTGACGTTCTCGAAGAGCTTCTTGGGTCCGTAGGCTTTGGATACGTCGATGATCGTGAACATTGCGCGGCGCGCTGTACACGGAAGCGGCCCATTTCACCAATAAGCGATCGAGATCGACGTCAGCTCTTCGTCGTTTCGAGGGGGTGTAATCGCCAACCTCGACCGTTGCACCCTGGATCTGAGGCGCGCTAATCACTCACCCCAATGCGAGCGATCTATTCGGTCGTCTTCTGGCTGTTCTTCATCGTGAGCAGTGCCGCGCTCTTCGTCGTCGGCTGCTTCGTCTGGCTGGTCTCGCGTCCCTTTGATCCCAACGGACGCGTTCAGCACATGTATTCGAGCGCGTGGGCGATGTTGTACTTCTACGTCAACCCGCTGTGGCAGGTGCGCGTTGAAGGCCGGCAGAAGCTGCCGTGGAAAGGCGGCGCAGTCTTCGTCTCGAACCACGAGTCGATTGGCGACATCTTGGTGCTGTTCGGCCTCTACCGCCCGTTCAAGTGGATCTCGAAAGAGAGCGTCTTCAAGGCCCCGTTTCTCGGCTGGAACATGAGCCTCAACCGCTATGTGCCGCTTCGCCGCGGGGACAAGGAGAGCATCACGAAGATGATGGCTCAGTGCGAAGAATGGCTCGACCGCGGGGTGCCGGTGATGATGTTTCCCGAAGGGACGCGATCGCCCGACGGCAATCTGTTGCCCTTCAAAGACGGAGCGTTTCGCCTCGCGATCAACAAGCAGGTTCCAATCTACCCCATCGTTCTCACCGGCACCCGCGACACCCTGCCCAAGCACGGACTCGTACTTTCCGAGAACAGCAACTGCGTGGTTCGGGTGCTCGACCCCGTCGACCCCAAGCCGTTTGCAGACGATCTCGTCGGGCTGCGAGAGCACGTGCGGCGCATCATTTCGGCCGAACGGGCACGCATGCTCGGAGCCCGCGATCACCTCGCCGTGAACACTGCCTCGAGCTCTTTGCCGGCGCGGTGAGCGAAGCTGTCGTTGGCGGTCTTGAGCCGAACCACCTCGAAGCGGGGTGAGAAGAGCCGCCGCACTTCTTCGGCGGTGGTGTCGTACGGCGGCCCTAAGGGTTTTCCGTGTGCGTAGAAGAGGCCGAACAAGACTCCGCCTTTCTTCAGCAAGCTGTGAACGGCCTCGACGTATTCGGTGCGCCGTTCGACGGCGATCGCGCAGAAGCAGGTGTGTTCGATGATTCCGTCGTAGTGGGCGGGGCGCCGCTTCGGCAACCGAAACAGATCTTCCTGCATCACCTCGATCTCGACCCCTGCTGCCTCTGCCGCAGCCGCCACTGATCGGGCTGCTTCTTCAGCGAAGTCGATCGCGGTCACCCGGTGGCCAAGCCGCGCGGCCTCAAGCGCTTCATGACCACGGCCTGCTCCGATGACTGCGAGCCGCGCGGTCGCACCGACGAAACCTTCCTTCAACATTCGGGCGATCGGAGGCGAGCACTCGCCTTTGTCCCATCCGGTGTCGCCCTTCAGGTAGAGGCCATTCCAGTAGGCTGCATTCGAGACGTCTTCGGACATCGGCAGACCTTACGGTGCTCAATTCAGCTTCAGTTCGGCGATCTTCGGCGTTTCACCGCGGAAGTCGCTGTACCGCGCCCACCTGGGCCGAACGCGGAAGTAGGTGATGTCTGGCCACAGCTCGCGCTTCGGCCCTTCCTTGAAGCGCGCGAAATCACCCACTTC
>JANOHG010000902.1:0-1881 GCA_031406375.1 Archangiaceae bacterium
ACGGTGCCGGACTCGCGGCCAAACCCGACTCCCGCGAAGGTGGTGAATATGTCGCTGGGAGGACCCGGCGAGGCGTCGGCGGTCTACCAGGACGTGATCGACGCCGCGAACAACGGCGGGGCGATCTTCGTCATCGCCGCCGGCAACAGCAATGAAGATGCGTTCAAGACGATTCCCTGCATTCAGCAGAACGTGATCTGCGTCGGCGCCACCCGCTTCTCGGGCAAGCGCGCCAGCTACTCGAACTTCGGCGCAGCGGTGACGGTGATGGCACCCGGTGGAGAGACCGCCGAAGACGCGAACGGTGACGGATACCCAGACGGAGTGCTGAGCACAGTTCGCAACAATCAAAATCAGCCGGTGCTCGAGTTCAGCCAGGGAACCAGCATGGCCACTCCGCATGTGTGCGGAGTTGTCGCGCTGATGAAGGCGGTGAATCCGGCGCTCAACTTCGCGACCGCGCGGATGCACCTGACCGCCACCGCAAACCCTGCGCAGACGTGCACCGAAGGGTGCGGAGCGGGAATGGTGAACGCGCACGCCGCGGTGCTCGCGGCGAAGGGTCAGCCGCCAACGGGCCCAGCGAAGCTCTCAGTCAGCGCGACCGAGCTGTTCCTGTCGCAAGGTGCGACGACAGTCACGTTGGGGCTTTCGAACCTCGGCGCGACGCCACTGACTGCGATGGCTTTAGTGTCGGGTACCGCGGCGTCGTCGATTTCCTTCCCGAAGGGGTCGACCATTGCGGTTGCCGGAGGTCAAGCGGGCACCCTCGAAGTGACAGCCACGTTGGCGGGCCTGACGAATGGCGTTCATTCAGCGTTGATTTCGATTTCAAGCAACGGCGGCGGGGCCACGGTGAACGTGAAAGTTCGCGTCGGAGGAAGCAGCGGCAAGAGCGCGGAGGTCGGCCTCGCGTTTCAGGATTCTCAAGGAATGTGGACGATCGCAGCGACCGCGGTCGCGACGCCAGCCGACGGTTACGCCTACTCAATCGATGCCCCGCCGGGAAAATACTACGTGATTGCGGCGATGGATGAGAACGGCAACGGCATGCTCGAAGACGCAGAGCCGATTGGCCTGTATCCGACGCGCGAGTCTCCTGAGGAGATCACCGTCGTGCTCGGAGAAGCGTTGGCGAACATCGACTTTCCGGTGGTGCCGGACAAACCGATCAAGGAAGACCCGGCGTCAGGAATTGGCGGCGCGTGCACCACCACCTGCCCTGACAACGCGACCTGCCTCACCTCTAACTGGCCGGGCGGCTATTGCTCGCGCGACTGCAGCACCACCGCTTGCCCGTTGGGCAGCACGTGCATCCAGACGGCGATGCCGTTCTGCCTCTCGCAATGCACCGCGCCGGGCGTCGGCCAAAGCAACTGCCGCACGGGTTACGTCTGTTACGACGACGACACCGGCAAGGGCGTATGCCTGCCACGCTGCACCGTGGGCGCTTGCGGCGCGTCCACCTGCAATGAAGGAACTGGCTACTGCGAATAAAGTTCCACCAACAAGTTCGAAACAGGATCACAGCTGCGCACATTTTGATCGGGCGCCCAAGGGCTCGTATCCTTCGCTCATGGGTGTGCTGGCGGGCCAGCTGCGAAGATTGAAACGAACGGTCGCGTACCTGCGCGGCTACCTCGACTTCGATCGCCACGGCAACGACGTCGTCCGCCGCACGGACTTCGGCAATTGCCCCAGACCGGTGCTGTTGCTTTACGGGTTCATGTCGACGCGGCGAACCTTCGAAGTGCTCGAGCACCGATTGCGCAGAGATCACTACTGCGTGTGGAGCATCAATCTCGGCGGCTTGTTCGACGCGTTCAATACGCGCGGCATCGACCAGTGCGCCGAGAAGGTGCGCGAGAAGGTCGAACGGCT
>JANOHG010000932.1:0-1107 GCA_031406375.1 Archangiaceae bacterium
AGCACCGGGAACGCCGTCACCGACATCGAGACGCCGAGGAACAACGAAAAAACGGTGAACCCGACGCCGCTGTGCGAATAGAGCGGGTAGATGCCGAGCGCGAGGGCCGCACCGAGAATGAACGGGCCGAGCATGCTCGCGTGCGAGATGGCGAGCGTGGCGTGCGTGTTGCCTTTGAGCAGCCTGGGATCGAGCTCGAGCCCGACGAGAAACATGAACAACACCACTCCGATCTGAGCGAGCACTGAAAGACTCGGCAGCACATGCTTCGGCAGAACAAACGCTGCCGCCGACGGCGCCACCTGCCCGAAGAACGAAGGCCCAAGCAGCAACCCGGCGACCATTTCGCCAATCACCGGAGGTTGACCGATGCGGGCGAACAGCGCGCCAACGGCTCGAGCGGCGATGACAATCACCAGAATCGCCAACAACACGTGAAAAAGCGGCGCCATCGCGAAGAGTGTCTGCCTGCAACCCAGAGTCTTGTCGAGCTTGAGAGTTGCTCGAAAGACGCGATATTCCACCTTCAGTGCCTCGACCCAGGTCCGCGTGAAGGCTTCCGCCGCCTTCGGTCACATGAATCGTTTCCTGCCCCTTTTTGCGCTGTGCCTCGCCGGCTGCGCCTCGACGCGCGTCGCAGCCGAGCTGAACTGGACAATACCGCCCACGAGCGCCGCGCCGCAGCCGCCAGATACGAGGGTCGATCGCCCGCCTCGCTTGGTGTTTGCCGGTAACCGGGTGCTGCCCAATGACGTCTACCTCGCCGTCCTCAATCTCACCGAGTTCACCGCCGACGCCGAGACCGCCGCCCATATCCAGCGCACGCTCGCGGGCTTCCTGCGAAGAGCGGGCTACGAGCTGTCGAGCGTGCACTGCATCGCCCACGACAATCAAATAGACATCGGCATCAACGAGGGTCGCTTAGAGAAGATCGTCTACCGCGGGCGTCTGTCGGTTCAATCGCTGCAATTCACGTTTGCGCTCGAGCTGCCGCACGAAGTGTTCAACCGGGCTGAGCTCGAACGGCAGACGGCAGCGCTCGAACAGCGGCTTGGAATCGGTCGGATCTGGTTCGTGCTCGTACCCACCGCGCAGGTGACCCACCTG
>JANOHG010000951.1:0-4810 GCA_031406375.1 Archangiaceae bacterium
GCCCGTCGCCATCTTCGTAACTGCGGCAGAGGCCCAAAGCTTCGATCATTTCGTCATCGAACTGTTGGCTGCTTGGCAGCAGGAGTCAGCGACAACACCAGCTGGCTCTGAACAACCCCGTCCTTCGCTTCGAAACCCACCGTGATCGCTTCGAGATCGTCGGTCGCGTCGAGCCACCGCAGGGTGGTCGCCTTGATTGCGAAGCCTCCAATGCCCCACGCGGCGCTGGGCAGCTCACGCACCGCCGCGGCCAGCTTTTGCAAGTCGACCACCACCGTCAGCGCGCGGGAATCGAGCACCGCCTTGAGGCCGGGCTTCGCGACCGGAGTCGCCTTGCCCTCTGACTTCAGCGACGCGTCGACGCGACCGACCGGAGAACCAAAGAACACATGGGGTCCCTTCGCTGCGAAGTGCACCCCTTCGCCCGCCGAGTAGGTGGTGAAATACACCGGCTGACCCCCGCGATCTGTCTTCGAAATTTGCGATCCTATCCGCGGAGCGACAGTGACGAACGCGTCGAGCGTCGCCGAAGCCTTCTGCGCGTCTATCACCTCAGTGACTCCGGTCAGGTGCGCGTAGCTGAACGGGTTGGTGCTGCGCAGATCGAGTTCGGGCATTCCCCCCATCTTCACCGTCGGCGCCAACGACAACCCTGCAACGGCTCCCGGCTTCAGGTTGCCAAGCACTTCGGCGTTGACGTCGAAGCGCGCTTCTTCGAATGCACGCTTCAGCTGAGGAACCAATCGATTGACCCACACGGCCAAATGGGTGGGATCTCCAGAGAACTTCGAAACCAACCAGGCGTCATTCGGCAGGTAGCCCAACAAATCCGTTGCTGGCTTCTTCACCAACATCTGCAGCGCCTTTGGATCTCCTGTCCACGGGGCGTCGACGGTCAACGTCAGCGCCTCGGGGCGCAGCGAGAGAATGGCGGTCGCGCTCGAGACAGGTCCCTGCAGCGCCGGCGACTCGGATGGAAGGTAAAGCATCAGCTCGCGATCCTTCGGAAGACGGGCGAGCGCGGCGGCGTACGCGACATCCTTCGACAATGAATCGGCCTGGGCGAGCTTCGCCCACCCCGACAGCTTTGCGACCGACGCGTCAGTGCCGACCAACGCGAACCCGCCGGCCATCACATACCCAAGCCGCGGCGAAGCACCCGCCGCCGCGACGAAGGTGTGCACGGTGACCTCGCCTACCTTGTTGTCTAAGGCGACTCCCGCGCCCAGCCGCGCCGCTGACAGCTTCTGAAGGACACTGGCAAGCTTCGCCTCGTCGTTGACGGGCACCACGAGGTAGGTCAGCCCATCGAGCGTCGCCGCGACGCCCGCGCTACCCGAAGGATTGAGCCCGGCTTTCTCGAGCGCCTCTTTGCTGCGCAGATCGATTCCCAGCTGCTGCACCACCGCATCCGCCCACTGGTGCGCGTCGGTGAAGCCGTTGAGCTGGGCTGAGAATCCAGCAACCTTCAGGTTCTCGAGCCCCTTCAGCCGCTCGCCAAGCACTTGCACGTTTGGAATCACCACCACCGCCACCGCGGCGCGCGGCAGCACCCGTTCAACCCCCGAGGCAGCCTCGGGCGTTCCTTTGCCGCACTTGCCGCAGGCGCAGCACAGCACCGCTGCGACGACGAGGACCCAGCCGAAGGCACGCAGCATCATCGAACCTTCACCTGCGGTGGCGCGCTCAACCCCGCCTCGTCGGAAAATTCCATGAACCGCTCCATCTCTCGCACGGTTTCCTCGGTGGCTTCGACTTCGGTGGTGAGCGCCTCGAGCTGACGTTCGACGGCGTCAGGATCTCGGATCGCAATCGATTGCTCATGGGTCAGTCGCAACACGTCCTCGATGCTTGCCAGCTGATGACTGACCACCTCTCGGCTTTCTTCAGCCTGCGCGAAGCGGTAGGCGCGCTTCTTCATGATCTCGACGCGCCGGGCCTTCACGTCCTTCAGACGCAGGTTGGTCTCTTGCGCGACCTCGGCCTCCAGTGCCTTAAGCTCTACTTCAATCGCCTTGCGATCTGCGGTGTTGAGATACTTGCGGTAGCTGTTCAGCGTCGCCAACAACCGCAAGAACGAAGTCAGCAAGCCATCGAGTCGCCCTTCGGACGATGCGGCCATCACCCGGCCACCCGGCAGCAATCGGTAGTTGGCGAGGATCTTGTCCTTCAACTCATTGAGCGACAGCCAATGCTCACGCTGCGAGGCGGCGAGCTCGTTCACCAGCTGCTCGCGCGCCTGTGGACTGCCAGGCTCGAGCAGCTCTTGCGCGTCGTAGTTGCTGGCGACCAGTCGCCGGAAGCTGGGAATCACCGACAGGAAGGCCAGGTAGATGCCTGACGCGCCCGCCGCGGCGGCCAGCGGGGTCCAATCGCCGATCAGCCCCGACGCAACGGCTCCTGCGCCGAGTGCAAACAGGTTGGCAGGCATCAGCAGCGCTGCTTTCAGGTAGTTGGTAGAAGGCTTCGCCACGTTTGGTCACGGCCCGCGAGTAGAGGAAACGTACTTCAGCGCCCCGAGATCGCACGTGTCTTCTGCCTGGGGCGTGGGCGGGTTGTTCCACAGGCGCGTGCCCAACGCCGACGCGCTCTGGAACAGCTCGAAGTAGGTGACGGGCGCTTCACCCGCGAGGCCAAAGAACGAAAGGTTGTCCCTCACCGACGCAGGTGGGCTCTGCTTGATCGCCTCGGCGGGGTCTCCCAACCAAGCGGCGACCTCGCCCAGCGCACGTGCCGAAGAGCTCGAATCCCTCGCCACCGACGCATTCGCGTCGAGCGCCCCGCGCAACACCCTGCGAATCGCGTCGGGATAGCGCGCAGCGAAGTCACCCCGCGCGACCAACACCGTGGCAATCAGATACGGAGCATCGATGGTCGATGACAAAAAGCTTCCTCCCAGCCGCTTCACCGCGGGCTCGAGATCGCCTGCGTACCCTGCCGCCGCGTCGATTTCTCCCGCTGCCAACGCGCGGCCTGCATCCTTGGCCGACTTGAGGTCCACCAGTGTGACCTCACGAATCGACAAGCCCGCGCGCGACATCACCCAGAGCAGGAAGTAACTGCCCGTCGAGCGCGATTCCACGCCAATTCGCCGGCCCCGCAACGACGTGATGCTGGTGAAGCCTTTTCCAACCGCGAGCACGTCCTGGCCGCGACTTCGGCCAAGCAGCAGCACCGTTCGCGGCGCCGCATCGCGCAGTGACTGCGCATCCAGCGCCAGCTGCGAGACGCTCATCGCTGCGAGGTCGACTCCGCCGTTGTCGCCTCCCTTCATCAGCGCCCGGCGCAGGGCATCTTCTCGCTCGAACGGCACCGCCATCACATCGAGAGCATAAGAGCCTTTGAACGTCTGGCCTTCGTTCGCTGCCCACACCAACCCGGCGATCGCCCCGCGCGGCACATACCCGACCCGCGTGGTGCGCAAAGGAACCGAGGCCACCTCGTCGACCGGGGCGCTCACTCCCGCCGGGAAATCACCCGCAGACAATCGCGGTGGGCGACCCCAGATGCGGTCGCGCACCCGCTCAACGTAGCCTTGCTTCCAGGCCCACACCGAGGCGACGGCCGCGAGCACCAGAAAGAGTATTGCGACGCGCTTCATATGAGCGCGTCCTTCAACAGGCCTACTTGACCTCGACCTTCTTCCCGATGGTCTTCTCGCCGCCCGACGAGACATCCGCAACCGGGGCGGGGCTGCTGAGGCCCATTTCCATCTTGAACTGCTTCACCAGCTCGTTGGCCTGAATCTTCTCGGCCTCTTCTTCGATTTGCACTGCCTGGTGATCAACCGATTCGAGCGCCATGTTCATTCGCGCTTCGTTCACGGCGGTCTGCTCTTCGACCTTTCGAATCATCTCGTCGTGGGTTGCAGACACGCCGGCAACCTCGAACGACTCCATCGCGTCGGCGACCTTTGCCTGCCATTTAGCGCGGCGCGCATCGCGAATCGCATTCATCGCCTCGCCAGTCTTCTTGTCCTTCTCGCGCATGAACGCCTTCTTCACGTTCAGCGCCTTCTCGTAAGCGGACTTGGCGGTCGCCAGCTGCTGTTCGTTGCGTGCCAGTGCGCCTTTGTCCATCTGGAGCCGGGTCGCGTACTGCGCGGCGAGGTCATCGCGCCCCGCCTGAATCGCAGCCTTCACCTTGGCAGTCAGGTCGTTGACCTCGTTGCGGTACTTCATGTTCTCTTTCTCGAGCAGCGTCTGGTTCGCGCGAACCATCGCAATCGACTCGTTCATCTTCGGAACCTGGTCGTTGAGGTCACGAATGTTCTGCTCGAGGATGAGCTCCGGGTCTTCAATCGAGCTGACGAAGAAGCCCACAAAGCTGCGCATTGCTCGTCTGAACCTGTCCCACATGTTCGGTGCTCTCCTGTGAGGGCGTCGCAACGTCTACGAATCCGACTCTATACAGAGTTTGTTCCACAACCGCTTTTCAAAGTCGCTGATTCCTACCCGCGCGACATGCACGTCGACAGGTTCAAGAGTCTCCACGGAAAAGGGCGCGCCAGCTCTCGGTGCCCCCAAAGCGAAGCGCTTCCGAGGTGAACGCATTCGCCGCCAGCTTCAACGCCCCCAGCGAGCAGATCCCAATCGAGGCGATGGTGATTACAACGTGCAGTGGCTGGGCTGCGCCGAGCACCACCGCCTTCACCATCAGCGCGACATTGAGCAGCGGAACCGCAGCGGTCAGCGCGTTGAGCTCGACCCCCGGCATCAGCGCGAGCATCCCGGGAAGAATTCCCACCATCGTCACCGGCGTCATTAACGACTGCGCTTCCTTAAAGTTCCGCGTCGCGGCCAAATACGGC
>JANOHG010000964.1:0-11146 GCA_031406375.1 Archangiaceae bacterium
GCCGTTCATCGCGGCAAACACGACAGCGACGCTGAAGCGCATTCTAGACTGCGCTTATGCGGACCCGCGGCAGGTGGTCACCACGGTGAGCGACGAGCTCGCCGACATCATCGTAATGTGCCTGGTGCGGCAGCCCAGCCAACGGCTCAGCAACGCAGGCCAGCTGAAGGAAAAGCTGAGCGTCTACTTGAGCGAGCTCGGCGTGACGCGTGTGCACGAAGAGTTGCCACGGTTCTTCTCGAACCCAAGCGGCTACCGCAAAGAGCTCACCCCGCGGATGACGGTCGCCCTGCTCCAGCGCAGCGAACAGCTGATTGCCGACAAGCGGTCAGCCAAGGCGCTGGCGTCGTTGAACCACGTATTGGCACTCGACCCCGGAAACACCCACGCGCTTGGGCTGTTGTCTCACCTGAACGCTTCGAAGGCGCGTCGACAGCGCACTGGGCGACTGATGCGCGGGGCGTTTGCGGCAGGCGCGGCCTTCGTGATCTCGATGGGGGTGTGGAAAGGCGTCGCAATCGCTCGGCAGGTCGAGGACTTTCGCCCGCGGCTCATTGCCCTGCCGACCGATGTGACGCTGACCGCTTCGGTGTTCCCTGCCCTGCCCGAGGAAGCTGCGAAGAGGGTCGAGGTCATCGTCCCGCCAACTGCGCGCGCAGAGCAGCCGCCGGCGCTTCCGAATGCGGCGAAGATCGCTTCGAAGCGGCCGTCGGTCGCCCCTGCCGCGAATCTGGTGAAGGTCACGGTGAACATGCGGCCATTTGGGTACCTCTCGGTTGATGGTGCCGCGCGCTCGACTGAGGAGGCGAACCGTTTCGAGCTCAACCTTACGCCCGGTGGCCACAAGTTCACGGTCACCTGTGAGCATTGCGACTCGGCGGGTCGAACGACGGTGCATGACGTGCAGAAGGGCCAGTCAAACGATCTCTGGCTGACGCCTCCGCTGAAGCCATCGCTGGTGAAGTTCGCGGGGTTCCCGGACGACGCGATGGTGCGCGTTGGCAGCGATCAGCGCACGGCGTTACAGGCGCGCACCCGACCCTTTCAAATTCAGATGCCCAAAGAAGGAGCGGTGGAACACCGACATTTGGTCCAATACGAAGTGACGTTGGATGGCCGGTTACTTCAGGCTGATGCGTTGCCCGTCATCGCCGGTGAAGAGCAAATCATCGAAATGAAGGCGAAGCAGAAATGAGTCGGAGGCTGGCGCTGCTGTGCTTGCTGGGGTCGATGAGTGCGGGAGCACAAGCGGTCGCGCCCGATCGCGAGGTGGAAATCGTTCGGCAGAACTTCAACGCGGGCAACTACCGCGAGGCGCTCACGCGCGCTCGAAACGCAATGGAAATCTCGAGCTTCGACGAACCCCAGCGCGTTGAGCTCCACAAGTATGCAGGGCTATCGGCCTTCAACCTTTCCGAGACGGCGGCGGCCGAGAAGCATTTCCATTCGCTGTTGCGGCTCAACCCCGACTACGTGCTCGACCCGTTTGCTTACCCACCTGCTGCGATTCGCCTCTTTCAAGAAGTGAAGAATAAGAACGCCGACGGCCTCAACCTGATCCGCCAGCAGATTGCCATTCGCGACGATCAGCTGCGACGGGATCTGTTGGAACGCGACCTGGCAAAGAAAGCAGCCGAGGAAGCGCGGCGGCGACTCGAGCAGCAGGCGCGGGAAGTCACCGTGCGGACAATCGAGAAACGATCGCTGTTGGTGAACTTCTTTCCCTTCGGCGCAGGGCAGTTTCAACAGGGCCGAACGGGGCTCGCGGTCTTGTTTGCCTCGCTGGAAGCGGTGTTTGCGATCACCAGCATGGTCGCCTTTTTGGTCATCGAGCGCCTCTACGAGCCGATCACCTACACTTACGACGACCGGATCTACCCGTTCTCGGTCACCGTCCGGCGGATCCCCGAGTCGATGACGAACTCGGCGCACAACTTGAAGATCCTGAAGTTCGCCTCGGGCGGCGCCTTCTACGGCGCTTGGGTGTTGGGCGTGGTGGATTCCCTGCGGCAACACCAGGACGAGATCGTCACCACCCAAACCAAGCGACTCGATTCGTTGGCCCCTGCTTCGAAGGCCGAGAGCCCGCGGCTTTTCCTCTTTCCTGCCTCAGGCGGCGTTGGCGCCGGATTCAGTCTGCGTTTCTAAGGAGCTGTCAATGGCGAGCCTCACAGTTCGGACCCCCGACGGTAAACTTCGCACCGTCAATCTGCTCAAGCGGATCACCAGCATCGGTCGCAGCGGCGACAACGACATTCAGCTCGAGGATGGCGCGGTGCCCGATTCGGCGCTTCACATCATGTTCGATGGCAGTCGATACCAACTCGGCGGCACCGCGCAGTTCCACGTCAACGGCAAGAAGCGCGACGAACACACGCTGATCGCCAACGACGTGATCAACGTGGGAGCCTCCGAGCTGACCTTTGGGGCGGCCGCAAGTCCTCTTGCCCAGCCTGCGCTGTCGACCTCGCGTTCGATTCGTGACGAGTCGGGAAACCCCGACGCCGCGACCTCGGAAGTTCCAGGTGCACCGGGCCGCGAGCTGGCGGCTTTGCGCCGGCTGACCGCGTTCAGCCACAAGCTGCTCGACAGCTATGACCTGCCGAGAATCCTCGAGAGCCTGATGGACGAAGTGATCGAGGTCACCCGTGCCGACAAGGGCTTTTTGATTCTGATGGAAGGCAGCAACCCGCAGGTTCGGGTGGCGCGCAACATCCTCAAAGAGAACCTGGAAGATGCTGAAGGCAGGGTTTCCGACTCGATCGTGAAAAAGGTCGTCTCGTCGATGAAGCCGCTGATCATCTCGGATGCGCTTGATGATCCCGAGTTCAACGCCTCTGAGTCGGTGGTGAATCTGAAGCTGCTGTCGGTGATGTGCGCGCCCCTGATGTACCGGGGCGACCTGTTCGGAATGCTCTACGTTGGAAACGATCGGCTGGTGAATCGCTTCGAGCAACGGAGCCTCGACACGCTGACCATCTTCTCTGCACAGGCCTCGCTGCTTCTGCAGAACGCGATGCTCGTCAATGATCTGAAGATTGAGAACCTCGAGCTGAAGAAGAAGGCCGAAGAGCAACAGTATGGCGAGATCATCGGCGCGTGCCCCGGGATGCGCGACGTCTACAAGCGAATCGACAAGATTGCTCCTACCGACATTTCGGTGCTGATTGCCGGCGAGACAGGTACCGGCAAAGAGTTGATCGCGCGCGAGCTCCACAACCGCAGTCCGCGCAAAAAAGGGCCCTTCATCACCATCAACTGCGGCGCGATTCCCGAGAACCTTCTCGAAAGCGAGCTCTTTGGACACGTCAAAGGAGCCTTCACCGGCGCCGTCGCCACCAAGCAGGGCAAGTTCCAAGCGGCCATCGGTGGCACGCTGTTTCTCGACGAGATCGGCGAGATGCCGTTGCAGCTGCAGGTGAAGCTGCTGCGCGCTCTACAAGAGAAGATCGTCTACAAGGTTGGAGACAACCGCGGCGAGCTGGTCGACATCCGCGTGGTGGCAGCAAGCAACCGGATACTCGAGGACGAGGTCAAGAAAGGGCAGTTCCGAGAAGATCTGTTCTTTCGGATCAACGTGGTGACGCTGAAGTTGCCGCCGCTGCGCGATCGCGGCGATGACCTCAACCTGCTGGCGACCTGGTTTCTCAAGCGCTACGGCAAGGACTTCAACTCGAAGGCGCGGGGCTTCACCGCGGCGTGCGCGGTGGCGATGCGCAAGTACGCGTGGCCCGGGAATATTCGCGAGCTTGAGAACCGGTTGAAGAAGGCGGTCGTGCTCGCCGACAAACCACAGCTGTCGCCTGAAGATCTCGACCTGCGCCCCGAAAACTTCGATCCGATTCTCCCGTTGGCTCAGGCGCGCGAGGAATGGCAAAAGGAGTACATCAACAAGGTGCTCGAACGAAACGGTGGCAATCGAACCAAAACAGCCAAGGATCTTGGAGTCGACCCGCGCACCATCTTCCGCCACCTTGAAAAACTGGAGGGCGAGAAGGGCGACCCTTCTATGCCACTCGAGCCAGGGTACGACGAGGTCTGACCTTTACCAACCGCGCCTAACCTTTGAGCGTTAACCGTCAAATGCCGCTGGCAAGGAGGTTGCTGAGTACGGCTGTGTTCGCCGTGCTGGTGCACGGCTGTCTGATTCCCCAGGACGACCCCGTGCTGCCTGATTTGCCTCGCAAACGAAACACACCGCCGAAGTTGCTGCCCGGTACAGCGGTACCCCAGCAGCGGGATTTTGTGATCGACCTTGGCCCTGGTTGCAACCCACCTGTGTTCAGCATTGGCGTGATGGATCCTGATCTGGGAGTTCCAGCTGTCGCAGGTCGATCCGAGGTGGAGACCATCGGACATCGTTGGTTCGTTGACCATGATCAGAAGTTCACAACCGATTTCGAAGAAGGAGGCGAACTGCCAAGCGATGGAGGACCTACTTCTGAGCGCGGGACGTTAACCATCCCAGGAGCGCTCTTCCAGCCGAAACAAGAGCTGTTCAAGCAAGGGAACCACTACATCACGGTCGTAGTCGCCGACCGCGACTTCATTGCGTACACGGAACCAAACAGCGTGAGGATTGACCTCAGACTTCTCAAGCCGTCCCCTCTGCCAGACGGCGGGACGACTCCCGACACATCCAGCATCGATACATACACCTGGGAAGTCGCCACCGATCGCACCACAGCTTGCCTACCGTGATTCGTTCGCTCGCCATCTCGGTGCTGGTGAGTGGTTGCGCCATCAGGGTCGACTACATCGACTCGGTCTGTAAGGCCGACTCGGACTGCGGGTTGAACCAGGTGTGTTTCCCGTCGCAGGGCTGCGGAGATCCGGGCGGCGGATTGGTGGTCGAGGTTCAAGGCGACACGCGCATTGGCCAGTTTGCTCAGGACTACGCGATTGGCGATGCCGGTTTCTCGCCGGTGATTAACTTCGCCTACCTCCCAGCTACGATGACTGGCGAATTCCGGCGCGATTCTTTGAGTTACCAAAACGCAGTGACTGTCCGCGCCAGGGGCGAGAGCTCGCTGATTCCGGGCGTGATTCGAAGCTACCGAACCACCTTCACCTCGCCCGAACGCGGCACCTATTCTTTGCCGGTCGGAGCAGGTCGCTATGTCGTCACCGCCGAACCGTTGGATCCGTCAATTCCTCCTTCGCAGGCGGCTGGCGATGATGGCGGGACTGTGTCCATCACCCCAGGCACCACCACCGCGGTCAGCTTCACTTTCGGCGGCGCGGAAAAGGTCCTGGTGGTCACCGGACGGTTGCTGAAGCGAATCGATTTGGGGCCAATGACAGAGGTTCCGGTCGGCTATCCGATGAACATTCAGGCGTTCGACAAGGGGACGCTTAGACCCTTGTCTCAACGCGTGCAGGTGACGAGTAGCGGGGACTTCTCACTGTTTGTTGCTGCCGAAGCGCGCAAGCTGGCAGTCTTCGTGGTGGTCGCGACCCCTCGTGAGTGGAACTCACTCATTCCTTCCAAAACGTTCGAGATCGTTGTGCCGATTGATCCGCAGCTCAGGCTTCAAATGGGAGAATTCGGTGACCCATTGATTCAGATGCGAGGAGAGCTGAGATCGAGCCTGGGAAGGCCGGTCGTTGGCGCCAGCGTCTACCTTGAAGGCCCAGTCAACGGGGGGGGCATCTTTCGATCAACGGTGGTGACGACTGATGCCGAAGGCGTCTTCCGCGTCGATCTGCTGCCCAGCGCTGGCGCTTCCGATGCGGCGTATTTGCTGACTGCGCTTCCACCCTCGAACAGCCCCGCGGGTCTGTGGCAGACGAAGATGAAGGCAATCTCGACCGTTGGACAGCCGCCCTACCTTCAACTCCTTGGGGCGCCAGTAGGTGTAGCGACTGTCTTCTGCCCAGACAAGATTACCGTGATCGGCAGCGTCGAACTTCCGGGCGGCGGGCCAGCGGGTGGTACGCGGATCATCGCGCGCGCCATCGACCCGTTGAAGGAGCTTGCGGAACAATACGTACCGATTGGCGTCAGCGAAGCTGTGGCGGACGAGAACGGGCGATTTTCATTTGAACTTAATCCTGCGATTTACCAGATCGACTTCATTCCTGCAGTGGGCTTGCCGCGGGCGTCGCGGGTGGTGCCTATTCGCAAGGAAAGCAACTCGTACATCGATGGAGGGTTTCTCTCGGCGACGGTGGACCTCAAGGTCTTCGAGCTGCGCAACGGTCGTACCGTCTCCGGCACGGTCACTGCGCCCCGCCCGGTCACGGGGGCGGTGCAGCTGGCGGTGAACGCGACGGTACGGTACTTCAGGGTCAGCGCCGTCGGAGGCGAGCCCACGTCACTGCTGCTGGGCGAAGCCATCACCGACGGCGAAGGCAACTACTCGGTGATCCTACCTACGAAGTAGCCGCTACTTCGACTCGGCTGCTTTGAGATCAGCACGCAGCGCATCGAGCGTCGGCCCGACTTCACCGGCGAACTGCACCGCGTGGGTCGTATAGAGATCCATCGCCGCATCGAGCCCTTTGAAGACTCTCTTCAGCGCCATGCGATCAGTGCCGTCGCCGCTGCACTGGCTTGCAGCCTCGTTGTGACGGGTAAGCCACTCGATTCGGAACTGGGTCCAGTCGGCATCGACCTGGCGCACCTTGCCCGCGTCAGGTGGGTCGGACAGCGAGTTGCGTCGCTGATCGAGCTCGGCCCACAGCGCGCGCGCCACTAACACGCACGCTTCCGCACTGAGCATCACCGTGCTGGGAGGCGGCCGATCGGGCGTCATCGCCAACGTCGAACGCACCACGTTGATCGTGATCGCGAACGAGAACACGACCGCGACCAACAGGTATACGCCCCACGCGACGCCACGAAACGGCCGGTAGCGCGCGTTGTTGTCTGGCTCTGACATCTTCTAGTTTGTCGGCTTCAGCGGCGATCGCGGCGCAACAGGAGCAGGCTCTGCCAGCGGCGCTGAAGCCGGAGTGGGCGCCGGAGTGGCTGCCGGCGTGGGAGCGGGAGCCGCGCCCGCTGCGAGAGGATCCCTGCGCGAGAGCCGCGCACGAAACGACGCGCTGAATTCGCCCGAGGGGTAGGTTGCGATGGCTTCGCGCGCAATTTCCCCTCCTTTTTCTCGCTGTCCAGTGGCGTCGAAGGCCTGAACCAGCATCAGCATTGCGTAGTCGCGATTCTTCGCGCGCTTGTCCGCTGCGATGAACCGCTGCAAGTGAACGATCGCCTCGTCGGGTTTTCGAGTCTGGAGCAACGCGTTGCCAAGAAAATACGACGCCTCGAGCGCGTCTTCTTCAGCGGGGCTCGTCGCCATGAACCGGGTCAACTCGGCCACGGTACCCGGGTAGTCTTGCCGTCGAAACGCCGACTTGCCGCGGTCGAGGAACGCTGTTCCTACCTCTTTGCGCAACAGCGTCGCGCGATCAATCAGCACCACCCGCGCGAACGCCGAAAGCTTGCTTTGGTCGATCTTCGCCAGAGCGTCGACGCCTTTGAGGCGCTCGTCACCCTGTGCCTGAGTCATCACCTTGTAAATCTCGGACGCGGTGCGTTCGTTCGACGCCAGCGCGAGGTCAACTGCCTTCAGTTGTTCGATCTGCGCCGTGAGTTCCTTCACCTGTTTCTCGAGCCGCTCGCGATCCAAGCCCACTGAGGCGGTGCGCGCGTTCGAGATCGCAATCGTCCCAGCGACGCACAACCCCACGAAGGCCGCATACGCCACCGCGGACGAGATCCACTGCCGTCGCTGAAAGTCCTCTTGTCGCTTGCCGACGAGCTTCAGCTCGGCGTGCAAAGTCTTCAGCTGATTGTCGGTTTTGATGACGAGGTTTCTTCCCTCGATCACTTCCCGACGAATTTCATCCAGTGCTTTGTCAGACAACTCGTTCGCCATGACTTGGCTCTTACAACATGCCGCCCATCGAATCCTTGGGACCTGCGGGAATAAAATAGGTGATCGCCAGCGACACCCATATGCCACCTGCGTCAACCGTCGCGACCGCAGGCACATCTCCTCGGGCGAACAGGTAGCGCGCGTCAAACCCCACGCCCCAATGTTCGCCAATTCGAATCGCCAGACCGGCGTTGACTGAATAGCCGGTGTTGAGCCGTTCGGTGCTCGGCATCGATTCACTGGTGATGAACGAGAGCACTGGCCCCATCTGCGCGCCGATGTATGGAACCATGCCGCTTAGTGGAAAATCCATCTTTGCAAACCGCACCCCCAGCAGCCCGCCGTAGGTCGTCGAAGTGACCTGCCCGATGCCTTCGAGGCGGAAGTTCTCGAACCCACCGATGAGGTCGATCGTCGCTTCGACCCACTTGAAGGCCGCGTAACCGAAACTGGCAGAAAACTGGGGGCCTCCGCTCATTCGGCCGATCACCGGATGCTGCGCCTCGGCTGCCCGGCGCATGAACTCTGCGTTGGGGGTCCATCGGTAGCCCGCTTGAACCGCGACCCGGCCCATCCCCTCAATCGACCGTTCGTCTGCCGCGAGAATCGAAGACGCAGCAAGCAATGACGCCAGGCAAACGACGCGCGTCACCACGTCTTCCAGCCGTCGACTGCACGGGTGGCGACAGAACGAGACTTCGAGGTGCCATCGACGCTTCTGACTGCCGCGTCGGTTCGCGGCCTTAGGTCAGCGCCGCTTGTCACGCTGACGGAGTGTCGCGTCGCTGCCTCTGTTCGGGTGCGAGCCACGAAGGGAACAAAGGGAGGCGACGAAGGAATCGACGGCCTAGCGGCGACCCGCAGCGGTTCGCGCGGCGCCGGCGCAACCGCAGCAACTGCCTTCTCTTCGAGCAGCTTCACGTACATCTTCAGCTCAGCCAACGCTTGCTCCTTTTCCATCAAACAGCGGAAGAGCTCGACGCGCTTTTCCTTTTCATCCATCAACTCAGAATGCAGTTGCATCAGCGACGCCATCGCTTTCTCGGCGTAACCTGCGGGAACGAGCGCAGTGGCAGTGGTGAGAGCGAGTTCGTTTTGAGAGGTCATTTCTTGAAGGCGATCATGAGAAAGGTTGTTTTCGGGCCCAGCGCACACGCCACCAAACAGCGGACCAAACAGAGCGCGCCGAACTCTCGCCAGATGAGCACCGAGTTCTTCAACACATCCCGGCCGGTGATGACCCCGAGCATGAACTACCTCCAGGCTGATGCCGCTCTCGCGCGTTGCTACAGACCTGTTGGGCAAGGTACCAGCGGTCTGCACCGGGTCAATTTTCTAAACAGGCCACGCCGGGCGCTGCGCTTCACCGATCGAGCAGCTCAAGCAACGGAAGCTCGCGCACGACGATGGTGTTGTGCTCGCAGCTGACCGCGAAGTCGACGTCATCGAGCTCGCAGAGCAAGGCGTGGGCTTCTTCGTGCCCGAACGAACGGGCCTGCTGCACGGCCGCGTGACTTGCGATCACCTTGAGCGCTAGGCCGAGATCCACCGGGTCACCCAGCATCGCGGCAAGCGCGATCAGCAACCCGCGAAGATCGGATCCCTCAAGAATCGAAGGGACGCTCTTGATGGCCAGGGTGTTGCCACCAAACGCCTCGACGATCAGCCCAAGACTCGCCAGCGCCGCCGCGCTGCGGGCGATCTGAGCCAACTCTTGCGCGGGCAGCTCGACCGTCGCGCTAAAGAGCGTTGGTTGGGCGTGCGCGAGGGTGCCGTTCTCGAGCGCCAACCTCAGCTGATGAAGCCGCACCCGCTCGAGCGCCGCGCGCGGGTCGATCACCACCAACGTTCCTCCGGGCGCTTCGCAGATCCACAAGCGGGCGGCGAGCTCGCCCATGAAGCGAAGCTGCCTGAAGTAATTGGGCGGAGGCGCTTCGTTGATTCCCGGCCGGGCTTGCCCAAACGACAGCGAAGGCGTCTCGAGGCGTGGCGGCGCTTCGAGAAACGCCGAAGCGTCTTGCGCGCGCGCCAGGAAACGATCGACCGCCATCGCGTAGTGCGCTCCGGCGACGCTCTCGGCTGCCGCTTCCACCCCTTGTCTCCACGGCGCCGCTTTGAGCGCTTTGGAAATTGCGGCGATCAACGCTTCCTGCACGCCGCGCGCATCCGCAAACCGCACCTCGAGCTTCTGTGGGTGGACGTTGACGTCGACTTGCGATGGGTCGAGCTCGATGAAGAGCACCGCCACCGGTTGGCGCCCCGGCGGTAGCGAGTCTTGAAACGCGCGCTGCACCGCGAAGTTGACTCCGCGATCGCGGATGTAGCGCCGGTTGACGAAGGTGTAGAGCCCCCGCGCGTTCGACTGAGTGTATTCGGGTGAAGCGACATAGCCGGTGACTCGAACCCCCAACCGCCTTTCGTCGACCACCAACAGGTGTGGGTGCACCGCGGGCCCGAGCGCGGCCGCGATTCGTTCGGTGGGATCCGACGCCGCGACCGGAGCAGCGAGCAAGCTGCGGCCATCGTGCTCGAGGAAAAATCCGACTTCAGGATGGGCGAGCGCCAGTCGAATCACCGCTTCTTCGCAATGCACCAGTTCCGTCTGCTCGCGGCGAAGGAACTTCCGACGTGCGGGGACGTTGAAAAACAGGTCGGCGACTTCGATGCGCGTGCCACCCGCAGCAGGCGCATCAAAGGTCTTCAGCGCAGCGCCCCCTTCGAGCGTGACGCGAATGCCACTGGTCGATTGCGGCTCGGAGGTATGGAGATTGAAACGCGACACCGAGGCGATCGCCGGCAGCGCCTCTCCACGGAAACCCTTGGTAAAGATCTGAAACAGCCCCGCTGAATCAACCAGCTTGCTGGTGGCATGGCGTTCGAGCGCCAGCACCGCCTCGGTGGGTGACATTCCCGTGCCGTCATCAATGACGCGGATCATCTGCAGGCCGCCGCCCAAAAGCTCGATGCGAATGGTGCCGGATCCCGCGTCGACCGAATTCTCGGCCAGCTCTTTGACGACTGACGCCGGGCGTTCAACCACCTCGCCGGCGGCGATCTGGTTGATTAGCTCAGGCCCGAGAACTCGAATGCGTCCCATGCAGTCCAGTTGAGGTTACACTCCATGCCTCGCTACGATGAGCACTCTTCCTCTGACGCCTGCCGTCGCGCCGAGCATTCTGCTCGAGCGCATTGCCGCCAACGTTTCGAAGGTCGTGCTGGGCAAGCCACAGCAAACCAAGCTGGCGATCACCTCGCTCGGCGCGCGGGGG
>JANOHG010000996.1:0-6781 GCA_031406375.1 Archangiaceae bacterium
CTTCGGCGCCGCCGCGCTCGACAACCCGTCGATGGTGACTCCAAGCGCGCTCTTGCACGTGGCCGTCGAAGCGATGCCGTCGGTCGACGTGACGTTTCAAACCGAGACGAAGCAGAGCGCGCCACGGCGACGACAGACCAAAGCGCCCGCGCCCAACCAACCGAGAATCGCGCTGCTCGTCGTCATCAGCATCTTGCTGCTCGTTGGGGTCGGGCTGATGGGTCTGGTGATCGGCATGCGTACGCCAACTGCGCGCATTGGCCCGGTCGCTCCCATCGCTGCGGCCGAGCCGGATGCGGGAGTCTCCGCCGTCACAATCGCTGCGCCGCTCGAACTGGCTGAGCCCACCGAAGCTGCTGTCGCGCCGAACCCAATCAAGCCAGCCAGAAAGCCCGTCGCGGGCAAAGGCTTGCTGGATCTCCGTGTCAACCCATGGGGCGAGGTCTTCGAAGGAAGCAAGAGCCTTGGAATTACCCCGATGCCGCCGATTGAGTTGCCCGCGGGAATCCACAAGCTGGTGGTGAAGAACAGCGAGCTCAACCTGTCGCGCAAGGTGACCGCGAAGGTCGTGCGCAACGGCACGACGACAATCCGGGTCGACCTGCTCGATTAGGCTTCGTCAACCCACGCGACCCGCTAGGGTTTGCCGGCCAATCGCGGACGAAGAGCAACTCGGCGCCGCTTATTCGACCGGCATCGCCCACGGCACAGCATGGCAACGACGGTCGACGCTGGGCGGGCCGCCTAGATTAAGGGCCCCCATCCGAAATGTGAGATGGCACCGGACTCTGTGACCGCGGCGGCCAGGCCGGCTCGCTCGGCCCAGTATTCTGGCGCGGTTGGCGGCGATCGCCTTCCACCTGTGCCGTCTCGGACTGAAAGCGGCCAATTGTGAGGCATTGTGCCGGACTGGTCGCGGGGAATGGTTGGCCTACCCGCTCTTGTTCCTCCAGGTAACGGGTCGAACCGGACCTTTGCTGCACCTCATGCATTGCGGACGGTTGAGCGCTTCGGAATGTCTGACGTTGCAGTGGGCCTGTAAGTGAGTGCCGTCCGCCAGGCCGTTTCGGGCTGGGCAGTTGGCCAATGCGGCTGGGCACGGGCACGGGAATCGTCATCGAAGTGACGAACACGACCGTCGTCGAGTCGGCGTGGATTCATGCGGCGCCTGAAATCCCAGCGGTTCGCTCGATGAACCAAGTTGAGGAGCCAAGCGCGATGCGCGAGCAGACGTCGCTTTGAGGCTCGCCATCGACGCCACGCGCAGCGGCAACGCATGCCAGCCACGTCTTCCTGCGTTAAGTAGTCGCAATGCGCCCCGAATCTTCCGACACCCGATCCTTTGTCACCTCGCTGTGCTTCGGCGAAATCGATGAAGAGCTGATTGTCCCGTATCCGAAGATGAAGCCGCACGACAAAGAGCTGCTTAGGAACGTCATCGGCTCGCTCGACCAACTGCTCAAGCCGCACGAGACTGACTTTCGTAAGTGGGATCGCGCCGGCGAGATGCCCGCAAGCTTCATTGAAGAGCTCAAAGCGTTTGGGCTCTTCTCGCTCATCGTCCCCGAAGCGCACGGCGGAATGGGCATGAACGCGACGTCGTACTCGCGCACACTGCAAGAGATCGCGAAGTACGACGGCTCGGTCGCTGTCACCGTGGGTGCACACAGCTCGATTGGCATGCGCGGGCTGCTGCTCTTCGGCACCGATGAGCAAAAGAAGAAGTGGATGCCGAAGCTTGGCACTGGCGAAATGATTGCTGCGTTCTGTCTCACCGAGCCTTCCAGCGGCTCGGACGCGGCGTCGATCAAAAGCACCGCGGTGCGTGACGGCGACGACTGGGTCCTCAATGGCAACAAGCTGTGGATCACCAACGGAGGCATCGCTCAGTTCTTCACTGTCTTCGCGAAGACTGGCGCCCAGGCCGAACGCGGGCACATGACGGCGTTCGTGGTGATGCGCGACATGCCAGGAGTCACCGTTGGCCCGCACGAAGACAAGATGGGGTTGCGCGCTTCCTCGACCACCACGGTGCATTTCGACAACGTGAGGATCCCCGTCGGCAATGTGCTCGGAGACGTCGGGAAGGGCTTCATGGTCGCGATGAAGATTCTCAACTCGGGGCGGTCGGGCCTGGGAGGCGGCACCGTTGGCGCAATGAAGCGGCTCATCGAGTTGTCGACGAAGCAGGCGAAGGAACGCGTTCAGTTCGGAAAGCCGATCGCCGAGTTCGGGCTCATCAAGCAGAAGATTGGTCATATGGTCGTCGACTGTTACGCGACCGAGGCGGCCGTCAACATGGTCAACCATCTGGTTGATTCTGGCCAAGAGGACTACGCGGTCGAGGCAGCGATCGCGAAGGTCTATGGATCCGAATCGCTGTGGCGCACCGCCGACGAGGCGCTGCAGATCGCCGGCGGTAACGGCTACATGTGCGATTTTCCCTACGAGCGCGCAATTCGCGACGCGCGGATCAACCGCATCTTCGAGGGCACCAATGACATTCTGAGGCTCTTCATCGCGCTCACCGCCATGAACGAAGTCGGCGCGTCGCTTAAAGAGCTCTCGAGCTCGCTGCGCGGCATCTTCGACAATCCGATTAAGGGTTTTGGAGTGCTCAGCGAGTACGCCCGTCGGCGCGCGTCGCTGGCGACGGGGTTGCGCCGCGAGAAGACCGGGTTCTCGATGCTCCACCCTGCAATCAAAGAAAACCAGATGTTGTTCGAAGAGCTGACGCGCGATCTCGCTGCGGCGGTCGACCGCGTGCTGCGAAAACACGGCAAGAACATCATCGGCAAACAATTCGCAACCAAACGGCTTGCCGACGCGATGATTGACCTCTTCGTGTTTGCTTGCACGCTGTCGCGGGTGTCGACCGAGCTGCAGGAACGTGGCGCGACCTCGGTCACTAAAGAGCTCGAAATCCTCGCAGTGCTCTCAGTGCAGGTGCGCCGTCGGGTTCAATCACAGTTCGCGCGAATCGATGACAACGACGACGAGCTGATCAAATCACTGGCGGATCACGCCCTCGATGCCGAGGGTTACACCTGGGACAACCTGTAGCGGCTAAATCGCACGCACCGCGTCGTCGGCGACGCCATTGCCTGCGACGAACTCACGTCGCAGTCGATGAACCTGCTCGAAATCGACGGTTCGGTTCAGCTGGGCGAACGCTTCTGTCAGCAGCGCTTTTTCGCGCGCCGTCACCCGCCCGTCGACGACACATGAGACGACCAGCGTTCGAAGCGCGAGCCGCTGTTCCCCTGGCGCGAGCGCTTTGAGCGACTGAAGGAAAGTGCGCGGATTGTCGAGCTCTGCGGCGCCGGTGTCTCCCGCGTGTCGTTGCACCTCAGCGAGCAGCGCGACGAGGTTCGGGTGCAGGTCCTGGGTGCGGACGATTGCCGCGGCGACCGCGCGCACCGCCGCCAGACGACCCTCTTCGGAAAGCACGGGAGCATCGGCGAAGACGGCGTTCACCAGCTCATGTGCCGCGCTCGGCCCCATCGCCCGCAGTCTCGCCTCGCGCATCACCAGCCAGGTCACGACGCCATTCCACGCGGCGGTGATTGGCACTGCAGCAAACGGAATCATGCTGTTGACCAGCGAACGCACGAAAACGCGCCCGAGGATCCTTCGCACCAGCATCTTCATCAGGAAGTTCGAGACGCCGACCTTCAGCTTGTAGATGACTGAGGCGAAAAGCAGTCGCCACTTCGAGGCCTCTCGTCGTGGGTTGATTCGATGATCGAGATTGATGGGGTTGGGCAGCTCGAGTGCCGCGCGTGCCAGCGCTTGAGCAATGTTGTTGCTTGCTTGCTTCTGCGGTGTGCCGAACAGCTCGAGGCCGGTGACCTGTGAGAGCTGATGCACTGAGCGCAAAATGTCCCAGTAGAGGTAGAGGATCTCGAGCACCGCTGCGATTGCGGTGGCGGCGCCGACGATCGCCCAGAACTTCAAGCTGTCAGCGCTCAGCAGCGGGATGCCGTCGGGGGCCAACGGGCTCGCCCACACTTCGGCGATCGCTGCGACGGTGGCAGAGGCCGCGCCGGCCACGCACGAGCGGATGATGGCTCCCCGTTCTACGTTCACGATTGCGGCGCGCTCGGCGGCGTTGAGCAGGTGCACGGCGTCGACGGCCTGGGCCCGAGTTGAGGGCGGCCTTTTCGCGCTGCGCTTCTCGAAGTAGGCAAGCCCGACCCGCTCGAGCAGCGGCAACTTCTTGTCGACAGAGCTCGTCACGCGGGGCGCGGCTTGCGGAACTGCAGAAACAGCACCAACAGAATCCCGGCAACGATTCCGGCCCCTGAAAAGCTCATCGCCAGCTTCATCGTCGGGTCGGCGTCGAGCACTGGGGCCTCACCTTTTAGGTACTGCGCGTAGGTGCCGACATGGGCGTAGGCGGTGGTGGTGATTGCCGCGATGAACGCCATGCTCAAGACTGCGCCCACCGCAGTCATCAGCGCGAAGGCCCTGCGTTCATGTTGCATCAGCATTCCGGTGCCAAGCGCCCCGAAGATGCCATAGGCGACGAGCACCGCCCAGAACGCGAGAAACGCGGGCGCCAGGGGAAGCTTCTGGCTGTCCATCAGGTAGACGAGCATCCAGTCGGGGCGTTCGAAGAAGAACCACCCGACACACAGGCCGTACCAGGCGCTAAAGCCAGCGGCGAGCACGACCGTCTTCTTCAGCGCTGGCTCGGGATGCTTGCGAATCAGCTTTCCAGACAACAACGCGAGCACACTTCCGAAGACGAGCGTGCTCGGAGGATCGAGCAGAACGGTTGAGAGAACGGGAATCATAGAGGAAGCACCGCACGGGAGTTGACGACAGCCCGGAAGTAATCACACGCGGGGGTTGGGGTGCGTTGCAGAGTCTCGAAATCCACCCGATAGAGGCCAAACCGTGGACCCCACCCCTCGAGCCACTCGAAGTTGTCGAGCAAGCTCCAGTGTAAGTACGACTGCACGTCGACCCCATCGGCGCGCGCGTCGAGCACCTGATTCAGATGGTCGTGTAGAAACTTGGTGCGGCGCAGCCCGGTTCGGTCATCGATTCCGTTCTCGGTGACCCACACCGGCTTGTCGTAGCGCTTGAGCGTGCGCAGCAAGCGGCCGAAACCTTCGGGGTAGTATTCCCACCCGATGTCGGTCAGCCCGCGGTGATGGACGTCGCGAAACTCGAACTGAATAAAGGGCTTGCCGGCGGTGAACTTCAGGTGCGAGCGGGTGTAGTAGTTGATGCCGAGGTATTCCATCGAGTCGCGGGCGCCGTCTATTTTCGTGCGCCCCGCGGCAATTCCCGGCATCTGGATTTTCAGCTCGCCGGTGGTCAGCGCCTCGAGCAGCGCGTGGTTGAAGTTCGAGTCGGCCAGCCGGGTAAGGGCCTGATCGATGGGGTGCCACCTTCGCGCGGGCACGAAGTCCATCAGGTGCTGAGAAATGCCGACGGTCACCTTCGAAGAACGATTCAGCAGCGCCTGGCGGGCAATCACGTGAGCGCGGCCAAGATTGGCGAGGGCGGCCCACGCCTTTTTCGGATCAGCGATTCCCGGAGGCATCTGCCCCGACAGATAGCCGCCAAGCAGAAACACCATCGGCTCGTTGAAGGTCACCACCGCGACATCGAGCCCGCTGACGAGCTCGGCAAATTTGCGCGCGTACCTTTCCCATGAACGCAAACACGCCGGTTCGTGCCACGGCGTCTGTGCGGGAAACCACCTCGGGTGGGTGAAGTGGTGCATCGTCACTACCGGACGAATTCCGCGCGCACACAGCAATTCGAGGCGGGTTCGGTAGCTGGCCCACGCTGTGTCATCGAACTTCCCTGGCTCAGGCTCGACCCGCGCCCATTCAATCGACAACCGGTACGCCGTCGCGCCCAGCTGCTGAATCAGCCCGACGTCGTCTTCGAAGCGGTTCCAGTGGTCCACCGAACGGCCGCACCGTGCCCGGGAATCTTTGCACTTTCCCGCGCGCTCCCAATCAGACCAATCGTTGTCGATGCCTCCCTCGACTTGGTAGGCCGCCGTCGCGACCCCGAAGACGAAGCTCTCAGGAAAGAGGCGGCTCATCGCGCCCACGGCCGGACGATGACCATGATGACGATGCCAATCATCAACAGTGTCGGGACCTCGTTGAGGATTCGAAACGTGCGGTGGGGTACCGCGTTCGGCGAGGTGATGAGCTTGGTGCGGTACCGCATTGCCATCAGGTGGCTCACCATCAGCCCAAACACCATCGTCAGCTTGGTGTGCATCCACGGCTGGGCCAGGTACCCCGGCACCATCCATAACATCGCGATCCCCGTCGCTAACGACAGCACCGCGGCAGGGTGGGCGATGCCGTTGACCAGGCGACGTTCCATCACCTGTAGACGCTGCTGCACGACCAACTGCGTCTCCATCGCGTGGTAGACGAACAGGCGGTACAAATAAAGCAGCCCCGCCATCCAGCTGATGATCGCCATCACGTGTACGGCTTTTATCCAGAGCATCGGTGGTGGCCTGCTTACTGCTCCTTGGGCTCGCCGTCCTGTGCAGCTCGCGAATGGCGGGAATTCACGAGGCTACCACTGGCTGCGCGTCGGCCGCTTTGGATGACGACGGCGAGACGCCGGAACGACACCTGCTCGCGACGCTTGCGACACTGAAGTGCCGAGCGAAGTAGCAACACCTGCCCGTGAATCTCGCTCATGCGCGTAACATCGCCGACCAACCGATGACCCTGCCATTTTCATCTCCGCTCGAGCCGATGCTTGCAGAGGCGCAAGATGAAATTCCCAC
>JANOHG010001029.1:0-9128 GCA_031406375.1 Archangiaceae bacterium
CGCGGCTCGCCGAGTTCGGCGACATCGACCTCGTCGCCTCTCATGTCTGGTGGCCGATTGAAGAGTATGAGCGAAGGCGAATGCCGATTCCGCCTCCGGAAGAAGGTCACCGAGCAATCGCCCGATTCATGCAGGCGGAAGCGGAAGCAGCGCTGGCCAGCCTTCCTCGCAATGTGAAGACTCGGGTGCATCTCGAAATGGGTGCCAGCCGAGTCGGCGATCAGCTGCTCGCCTTGGCCAACGACGAGCAGGTCGACCTGTTCGTGCTCGGGACCCGGCGCCCTCGGGCCCTCGGCCGGCTGTGGTCGGTATCCCATCACGTCCTGGCACTCGCACCCATGTCGGTGGCGTGCATTCCATCTACGGTGGCGGTGGCAGATTTGGAGGTACCGGCGTTCCGCACTGCTCTGGCCGCAACCGATTTCTCCGAAGCTGGAAACCGGGCTGTCACCTGTGCGATCGGAGTGGTCGGCGAGGGCACCGTTCATGTCGTCCACGTCAGCAAGGAACCTTTCAATCCAGAGGGAGAAAAAACGCTGCTGAAGAAGCTGAGCGGGGTATTGCCGCGCGATGCGGAGCGCAAAGCTCGGGTGCTTGTCCACGTGCTGCACGGTGAGGTGGCGGAAGAGCTGCTCAAAGCCAACGACCGCTTGGGCGTCGACGTGGTGTGCATGGGCGCCAAAGCCGAGACCCTGCTCAAGAGCGCCGTGGTCGCCGAAGTGCTCAAGCGGTCTGGACGCCCGGTGCTGTTCGCTGCTCGGCTGAAAGCGTGACTTGCGGGTGGTCATCGAGGTTCCGCTTCTGGGCTGAAAGCGAATCCGAAGGCCAATCGCGCCAAACGGCGCAGACCTCGTCGCGGCCGCTTCGAATTGCGCCACGCCGTCAGACTGAAAGCACGCCGGGCCAGTGACGCATCCACCCCCGGCGCCGAGCGGCCTGTTGCCAGTTGGGGTCGTCCCTTTTCACCCGGCTCGAGCCGGCCAGCAGCCGATCGATCTGGGCTTCGAAGTCGCGGGCCAGTGCCGCGTCCTCGACGACGAGCATCAGCTCGCTTTCCCAGTAGGAAGCGGTGATGTCGAGATTTGCGCTGCCCACCGCGCAGCGAAGGCCGTCGGCGCTGAGCGCCTTGGCATGAACGTGGGGGTGGACGACCCCGAGCCCCGTTTCCCAGCCCGGCTCGTCTTTCCGGGCGAAGACGTAGACCTCGCCTCCCGCCTCGATCACCGGATCCATGCGGGAATGCACCAGCTCGGTAGCGAGCATCCTCGCGGCGGCCCAGGGTCCGGTGAAGGGCTCGCCGCCGTGGGTTGGGGTCATGTGCCCGATCAAGGTCCGGACCCGGACCCCGCGCCGCAGCGCGCGCACGAGCGCATGCTGCAGCTCGAGCGCAAGTGGGAACCCGTTGACGATGCACAGGTGGGACTTCGCACTGCCGAAAAGCTCGAGGTAGGTCTCGAGCGTGCGAGCGTCGCGCAGGCCGTGGTGCACCAGCACACGCGCGGTGGACGTGCCGGCGGGCGAGGGCGACACAACCTCGAACCGCGCCCCGCCCGCGTCCGTCCACGCCTCGAGGAAGGAAGCCTCGAGCGCCGCCGCGGCCGGTCCTTCGATGCGGGCACCTGCATCGAGCCACGGCACCTCGCGCCAGCTCGACTCGGCCGTGAGCGGCACCTGGGCGAACCCGACGTAGTACTCGTGCGAAAGGTTGCGCCCGCCGACCAGCCCGAGCCGCCCGTCGGCGATGACAATCTTGCGATGGTCGCGCTGCTTCAGGTCTTTGATCGACGGCAGCTCGGTGATCGGGCGTGACACTCGCACCTCGATGCCGGGGTAGGAGGCGAGGCGATCGAAGAGCGGGTTTCGAGTACCGAACGAGCCGTGAAGGCCGTGGAGCGAGTCGACCAGGACCCGCACCGCCACACCGCGCGCCGCCGCGGCCGCCAGCGACGCCGCGACCAGGCCGCCGACTTCATCGTCGTTCGCCGCGTAGACCTGCAGGTGCAGCGTCTTTGCGCTGCGCTCGATCGCCTCGACGAGCCAGGCCCGCGCCGTCTCGTTGTCGAATTCGAGCGCGATTCGGTTGCCGGTGATCGGCTGGGCGATCGCCGTTTCCGGCCCCCCACCGCCCTCGAGTCCGGGCCCGCTCAGCGCGGCAAACCCCTGCGTCAGCGGCTGCACCGGACCCTGGTGGACGATCGCCGTGACGGGGGAACCGCGCGGCTTTTAGCCTCGAGGCCACCCGCGCCAGCCGCACCGGATCCAGCAAGTCCGAAACATCGAGCGCTTCTCCTTCGTCGAGCACTGCCCTCGCATCGATGACCCGCGGAGCCAGCCCGAGCGCGCGCAGCCGAGCCCGAACCGACCGACAACTTCGGGTCGGACGAAGCCGCACGGCGAGCAGGTCGGCGTCGGCGAACCTCGCGGTCATCGCGTGCATCGGTTCGTCGGCCAGCTCGGCATCGAACAGCACCAGCGGCTGCGATCCCGGTCGCACCACGGTAATCCACAGCTCGATCGCAACAGTCGGATCCAAAGGTTTGCTCTCGCCGAGACGGTACACGCCAAGCGTCCCGGCCGAGAGCCCCTCGGGCAGCGTCGCCTCGCCCGCCTCAATCGCGGCGGTGGCCACGACCCGCCCGCCCGAGACGAACGCCACCGCTTGATCGCGCACGGCGGCGAGGTCGCCTACGACCGCGACCTGATCGATCCGCGCCTGCATTGGGCCACCCAGATCGATCAGATCCGCCACGTCGATCGCGCGCTCAGCCAACGGCCGAGACGAAACCGGCGGGACCAGCAGCACCGGCCCCGTCCACAGCGCGCCCAGTGCGAGCGCGGTCGGGATGCGCGCGACGACCAGCAACTCGAGCCGGCGATCGCGCGTCCACTCGCCGAGCCACTGCCGCATCGACGGCGCCTTCACCGCGGCCTCGACCCCCGACACCTGCAGCCCGGCATCGAGGAAGTCTGGCGCGAGCGCGCTGGGCGAGAGGAGCGAGACCTGCATCGACGCGTCGGCGTGTGCTCCCAAAAACGCGCCCATCGTCGATAGGGCGCGCTCATCGAGCGCGACACAGCCGATCTGCTCGAGCCGACCGGGCCCCGGCTCGCCCAGCGCCCAGAGCACCGCGACCGGCAAACGCTTGCGCCGCACCGTGAGCAGCGAGGCGCTCCGGAACGAGCGAGACCCGAACACCAGCAGATCGATCTCTTCGTCCGCGCAGAGCGCGGCAAGGGCTTCGCTCCCCAGCTGTGGGGCGACCTGCACGTCGACGGTCGAAGCCACCCTTGCTGCCGCTTCCCGCAGCGCGACCAGCGAGGCCTCTTCGGGCAAGGACGCGAGGACGAGCACGTGATTCAGCTTGGGCGCGACGCGGTGGAGCACCGCGAGCGCGCAGCCCGCGTCCTTGCCGGGGTCCACCACGAACAGCGCGCGTCGGTACTTCACCGCGACCCGGGGGTGAGCGGCAGCGGCACCGCCTTGAACGTTTTGCTCGCCGGCTCGAACACCTTCGATTCGATCGACGCAATCCGGGCGCCCTCGAGCGTGTAAAAGTTGAACCCCGCACGAATCTGATCGTCTGGATGATCCAGCCCGGCCGCTGTCGCGCAGAGGACGTCGAGCGCGCCCGACGCCGTCGCCAACCGCTGGTGGAGCCGGGTATGGAGGTGTCCATAGAGGACCAGCCCCCGGCTCAGCGGCTGGAGCGCGTGCCGCAGCGCCTTCGCGTCCACGAGCCCGCTGCGCAGCTGCTCGATCCGGAAGCGGGAATCGAACGGGCTGTGATGCACCAGCACCACCGGCGTGCGGCACGCGACCAAAGGATGCTCGAGTACCCGCGCCAGCGCCTCGAGCTGGCGCGAGCCCAGGTGGCCAGCGGACACGAACGGAGGCCGGGGCACCGCGCTCGTCAGCCCGATGATCGCCGCCGGCCCCCGCAGCTTGACGAAGGGGAACCGGCCCGCCGGAAGATCGATCGCCAGCTCGGGAAGGTCGCCTTGAAGGAACGCGCCGAAGTGGTGGGGGAAGCGGCCTTCCTTATGGATCGCCGGCAGGTAGATGTCGTGGTTACCCGGAATGACGGTGACCTCGGTCGATAGGGCGACCCCTGCCAGCAGCCGCACCGCCTCGACGTATTCGCCCTCGAGCGAGAGGTTGGTGATGTCCCCGGTGACGACGAGATGATCGGCTTGCGCGGCGGCCTCGGCGAGCACGGCCAGCAGGTAGTCCTGCCGGTAGACGCGCGCGCGGCTCATCAGCAGATTCGCGTAGCCCGTCACCCGCTTGTTGAAGAGCACGCTGCGCAGCTTCATCCCGGCCGGCGCGAGCACGTGCAGATCCGAGACGTGCGCGATCTTGATCATGGTCAGGACACCGACCCTGCCATGCACCAAAGCCACTTGGGTGCATAGTCTCCCGTGTCCGTCCGATTCCCGATTCGATTCGAGGCGGTGGCCCTACAGCCTCCACTCCATCCCGAACGACATCGAGGGGCCGCCGACCATGTCGCGAGTGGGGCCATCGAAGATCGCCGCGTAGCCGAGCGAAGCACTCAAGATGAGGGTCCCAGGCGCGCCTGCCCCACTGACCCAGGTCCGCAAGCCCAGCTCGCCGAACATCCAGCCGTTTTCGCCGGCTCCACCCGCGGCGAAGAGCCCGAGCCGACTGGTGAAAGGAATCGCGACTTCGCCACGGCCGAGGCCGAAGACGAATCGATCTGGCCGAGAAAACACCGCGCTGGTCCACTCGAAGTGGAAGCCGTCCAACGCTCCGAGGCGCAAGCGCTGGTTGATGGTAACCCCGGTGTTCACCTCGCAGCTCGAGGCAGGGTCGAGCGGCCCCTGCATGCACGGCCCAGCGTTGCCGTACAGCGCTCCCAGGCCCAGACCGAGTTCGAAGTAGTCGGTGACGTAGGCGGCACTGAGCGCCACTGCGCCGGGGTAGTGCGCCTCTGAAGCGTTGAGCGCGAAGCTCACCGGCGACGCACTCAACAGCACTGCAAACGGAAACGACGACGCGTACCAGGCCAGGAATCCATCGAGGACAAAACCAACCGGCTTACTCTGCCCCTCGAGCCCAAGAAACGGCCGCACCTGAAACCCGGCGCGCCAGGTGAACGGGGCGCGCCGGGGAAACATCAAGCGCTCCGAGGTGGGCTCGTTGGTGCGCTCGACCAGGTCTCCCTTCTGCGCGAGGTCTCCCCGGCCAAGAATTGCCATCGCCCGATGCTCTTCGGCCTGCTCGACCACCAAGACCGCACTCACTTCGCCGCTGGGCACTTCGACGGTGCCGCCGCTGGCGAGATCCGGTTTGGCGACCAGGCGCTGTGAGCGCACCTGGACATGGCTCCCTGGTTTGAAGCCCGCAGCGAGGCCGCCCTCGAAGATGACCCGCCCACCCAAGACGTCGATCACTTTCACTGTTGGGCCGACAAGCTCAACAGCAGGCCGAGGCGGTTCAGCGGCGCGGGTTTCGATCGGCATTGCGAGCTGGACTGGAACAGAGCGAGAGAGGGCCGGTTCCCGCGGATTGACGAGCGAGAGCGTCAGCGCCTCCTCGCGCGCCTCGAGCGCGACCAGCGTCTCGCCGTCGATGAGCAGCCTCGAGAACACTCTGCCCTCGAACACCCGGCCCACCAATCGTGGATGCGCAGGATCCGTGGCATCGATGACGGCGATTCCTCCGCCCGCCGTTGCAACATACAGCCAGCTGCCGTGCGTCACCCTCGGCTGCTGTCTTCCAAAACCAAGCGACTCGAGCGGATTCTGCGCGTTTGACGGCGGCGCGACCAGGGTGAGTATGACTGCAAGAGACCAGGCGAGTTTTGGTTGAGCTGACATTTTCCAAAAAGGAAATGCGAAGGCAGTGCCAACCGGCGGCAACTGGAACGCATAGCGCCAAGCGCAACGCTTCGGCGATGGAACAGCAAATGCGCCGCGCCCGCAGACGCAATTGCTGCACCTGCGAGCAATGAGCCGATGCTACTGCTTAGTGAGGGTCATCACCTGCGTTCGGTCTCCCTGCGGGATGATCACATTGAAAGTCGTGGCTGTCGCCGTGTAGCCGGCTGAACCACCCCGGTCGCAATTCGTTCCACCGTCGCAGACGGGGCACGTTGGAGCGTACGCGACCCCAATGCCTCCATCGAACTTCAGGGTGCCGGAGGCACGATTCTGAGTGCACCCTCCATCGCTAGAACTGTCCCTAGCGACCGTCTGTAAAGTCGTCGCTGAGATCAACCACGTCTCTTGCCGCTGCTTGCCCGTCGGGCCAGTGCCGCCATCGCTAACGAATTCGGTCACCGTCGTCAGATAGTACGTGCCCGGCGTCACCACCCCGCCCATGGCAACAGGAACAGTTGCCGACGAGCGCAACTCATTAACCAGGCCGCCCACTTGAACCAAATTATTGCAGGTTGCTCCGTTCATTCCGGCGCACGCTGGGCCGGCATCCACCGTGCCCGCCGTGCCGCCGCCTGCACCGCCCGCCGTGCCGCCGCCTGCACCGCCCACCGTGCCACCACCCGCACCGCCCGCCGTGCCGCCACCCGCCCCGCCCGCCTTGCCGCCACCCGTTCCAGCGCTTCCGCCCCCTGCGCCAGATCCGCTTCCGGTTCCGCCGCACGCGACGAGACTCAGACTGATTACCAGCGCGACAATTCGACTCTTCATTGATGGATCCCCCCCCAAGTGAACGGCACAGCGCGACACTGCCCACCCCCTCTTATTGGACCTCAGTGCGGGGTCAACTTCTTGTTGATCGCTTCTGGTTGAACAGCAGTGGCGGCACCGCCCCGCGACGTTCACATCGGATCTTGAGTGTCACCTAGGCAGGTGGGCCGACAAAATCGGGCCTCGATTCAGGGTGCCTGCACCGCATTTCAAGAGGCCTCCCACGTCATCGGTTTCCTTCCCCGCGGGAGTAACCGAGCGGACGAAGTAGCGATGAGTAAGTCCCGAGGTCACTGCCTGGTCGGCGTGGCTGGTGCCGGTCACGACCTGGATGGCTGAATACACACGGCCGCGGCAATCGACGGCACAATGGCCTGTCGCACTGCCTCGATGGCCAGTTCCTTCCGGACGCAAGATCCACCCGCCCCACCCTTCGGTGCAATTTCTGCGCAGCCAACCACCCTGTCGTGGGGGCCGAGCGTGGCCGGCTTTTTGCGACGCCGCCATCCTCATGACCCCTGCCCTTCGCCTCACCGCGCTCACCGCCGTTTTCCTCACCCGTGCCGCAGCCGCCGCCGAGCCCACCACTGCGCTCGAGATGACCGCCCTGGTGCCCGTCGCCAACGACTCTTGTCTCGATCCCTCGGTGCGCGAGTTGGGGATGTCGGCCAAGCGGGTCGACGCCGAACGGCGGTGGAACATCGGCGCTCAGTACCTTCACCCGACGGTGAAGGTCGGCGGCACGCTGGTGGTGCGTTTCGAGAAGGGCGAAGCGGCGACGACTGTGCGCGTCACCGCGACCTGGCCCGGCACGCGAAAACCGGCCGACGTTCAGGCCGAGATCGAGCAACGCCTGAAGGCGATGGCGAGCAAGCTGTCGCAGATCTGCGGGGTGGTGCACGCCGATGTGAAGTGCCGCCTCACCGAAGATGGCAAGAGCTCGGCCTGCAGCTTTTGAAGACTCAGGTGGCCTTCGCCAATAACAGCCGCGACTGCTTCACCGCCTCGCGGCGTCCAGCGATCAACTGCCACACCAGAAGGGCAAGCACTCCGATGACGAACGTCCCAAGGTAGTAGCTGCCCGCCTGGGGGTAAGAGAACGTCTCGAAGTTCGCAACCGTCTTGTGGCCGAGCACCACCGGCATGAACGGTTTGATTCGCACCGGCGCATCCGGCGCGAGCTCATGGCCGAAGACGTAGAGGCGGTAGATGAACCGGCCGAACGCGAACGCAGACACGTAGCCAGTCATCACCATCAGATCGACGAGGTCCTTCACGTTGCCCACCGCCGCCACCCGAAGCGCCATCAGCGCCAGCGCCCCCAGCGCGAACGGAATCCAGTCGAGATCCGCCGCCGCCGTGCGGTCGAGGCTGAGCATTCCGATGTAGTGATTGAGCGTGTTGATTTCCTTGATGTGCTGCCCTTCGTCGCCGCCTTCGAGCTTGTAAGCATATACGTCCATGTACAGGCCCTTCGGGTACTGCGGGGCGGACATCGAGATCCGCCACAGCGGCGCGCTGAACGCCAACACCAACGGCACCACCAACAGCACCAGGCCCACCCGGGCGATCCCGAACAGCGGGCGGTTCAGGTAGTCGTAGAACTTGTTGATCATCAGCTTCATGGCTTTCTCCTTCACACGATGTCGGCGCGGCGGAAGCTGCGCAGCGCGAGCAACCAGGCGCCGATTCCCACCAGCGTCGGCCAGACGATTCCATAAGTGAACAGGCCTCCGGCTCCGATTCGATTCGACAGGTAGAAGCCCACCGGCCCCAGAATCGACAGCTCGCTCGAGGCACCGGCGAGCATTGCCATCCGCGCGGCCTGCACCGGGTTGAGCGACGCAAGCAGGAACACCGTCTGCGCATTCAGCCGCCACTGCAACATCACTGCGACGAGGCCGAAGTCGAGCAGCGCTGCTCCGAGCGCCCACAGCAGCAGCACCCAAATCACCGAGCGGGGCTGGCTTCGTACCAGCGTCGACACCGCGACGCCCACCCCGACATACGCCGCGACCAGCGCGCTGCAGATCGCCAACGACTGGAAGAGGAACGCCCAGTTGATGTCTTCGTGAAAGCCGAACCGGCCAAGCAGCGCCATGCCAAACATCATCAGCACCAACGGCAGGGTGAGCACCAAAAACCGGGTGAGCGTTACCGCGCTGAAGTAGACGCCGCGCCGCACCGGGTGGCTGAAGATCAGCTCGAGAGTTCCGTCTTCTCGCGATCGGTTGATCAGCTGCCCCGTCGCGGTGAGCGCCAGCAACGGCAACACGAGCAACAGGGTGTGCACCATCGACATCAGCGCCCGCCCCATGCCCGAGAAGCCAAAGCGGGTCTTGTCCCCGCCGATCGCACCGACATAAAGCGTTTGCCCGTCGACGCCAAAGACGGTCGTCCGAAGGCGGCGCACCGAGTGCCGATGCTCCGGCTCCGGCAAGATCGCAGCGACCGCT
>JANOHG010001041.1:0-1358 GCA_031406375.1 Archangiaceae bacterium
AACCGGCGTTCGCGCCCGACGGCCGATTCCTCTACTTCAGCCAGGATGTCAGCCCGGGTAAAACCTTCGAGTACAACAAAGACCCGAACACAGAGATCTACGCAGTGTTCCGGCTCGATCTCGAAAGTCGCGAGCTCTACAAAGTGCTTGGGGGACCTGGAGGTGCCATCCGCCCTACTCCTTCTCCCGACGGGAAGTCGATCGCCTTCATCCGGCGCGTGCGCGGCAAATCGCTGCTGTTTCTTTCGGATCTGAAGACCCAACTGGAAATCGCGCTCTTCGACGGCCTGGATCGCGACCTGATGGAAACTTGGGCGATTCACGGCGTCTACCCGACGCTCGCGTGGACGCCCGACAGCAAGTCGATTGTCTTCTGGGCACAAGGGCTGTTGTGGCGCCTCGAGGTCGCGACGAAGACGGCAACCAAGATTCCCTTCCACGTGAAGAGTTCGCGCCGCGTCGCCGAGGCGGTGCGGTTTCCACAAACGGTGGGTCCGCCTCAGCTCGACGTGAAGCTGACCCGCTGGGTGCAAGTGGCCCCGAAGGGTGACCGGGTCGTGTTCGAAGCACTCGGCCGCCTGTGGATTCGCCAGCTGCCCAATGGCGTACCTCATCGCGTCACCGCGCAGAACGAGCACAACGAAGCGTGGCCGTCGTTCACTGCCGATGGGCAGTCGATCGTCTACAGCACCTGGCACGACGAGAAGCTTTCGAGCATTCGTCTGGTCAGCGCAGCCGGTGGCGAAGGAAAGATGCTCACCGCGCTGCCCGGGCACTACGTCGCCCCGGTCATTTCTCCAGACGGCAAGTCGTTGGTGTACCAATCGGTTGGAGGCGGTGCGCTGCGCAGTTCGCTGCATTCGCGCGAACGTGGACTTTACGTTCAACCTGTCGCCGGCGGCGCTTCGCGCAGGCTCACGCGAGACGGATCGAGTCCACACTTCGGGGTCGGCAGCGCGCGCGTCTACTTCATGACGGTGGCGCAAGATGGGAAAGACGACGTGCGCGCGCTGAAGTCGATCGGCCTCGATGCCAGCGAAGAGCGCACCCATCTGACCTCTGACGAGGCAAGCGAGTACCGGGTGTCTCCTGACGGAAAATGGCTCGCCTTCCGCGAGAACTTTCACGCGTACCTGATGCCGTTTCCCACCGGAGCGAAGGCTGCGGTCGCCAGCCCCGAGACCAAGGCGCTTCCAGTCGCGAAGCTGACCCGGGATTCAGGAGAATTCCTGCACTTCTCGCAAGACTCGAAGAAGCTGCACTGGTCCCTGGGGCCGACGCTGTTCACCCGCGAGCTGAAAGACGCGTTCAAGTTCATCGAGGGCGCGCCGGCGAAGCTGCCCGAGCCGCCGGTGACG
>JANOHG010001042.1:0-5454 GCA_031406375.1 Archangiaceae bacterium
CGAGCCCGAGGCGAAGAAGCCGAAGGTTCACGACCCGACGGCAGCGACCACCTTCGAAGCGAAGAAGGGCATCCAGCACACCGATGGCAAGTTGACCAAGAGCGCGCGCCACGAGCAGTTGCCGTCGGATTTGAAGAGCAAAATCAGCCCACAGGTATGGCAAGCGCTTCCCGAAGGTCAGCGCAGCACGCTCATCGCCAGCTACCAGCAGTTCAAGCGCGCGGGAGTTTGGGATCAAATCACCCAGGTCGTAGGTGAGTTGCAAAAGCGCGAGCCAACCGCGCACCTGCCCGGCGGCCACGAAGCCGACGTCGCGGGCAATTCGGGCGCACTTCAGTACAAAATCTCCAACCCGAAAGAGTTCGTGAAGAAGCTGATCGCCGCCAACCCCGAGTTCGGGGTCGATGGCGGCGTGATGGGCGCGATGCACTCGGGGCAGATCTCGATTCGCGAAGCGGGGCCCCCGACGAGCCTGCACATTTCCGTGGGCCCCGGTCACTTGATGGACGCACACATTGATCGCGAGAATCCGGTTGATCAGCCTAAAAACGGTCAGACGCAGATGAACCTGCTGCGAGGGATCCAACATTGGACGCGTGAGGTTCTGCCCGAGATGATCCGCCAGCAAATCGGCCCAGCAGGCGTGATCATCGACCCACAGCTCAAAGGCGGAAGGCGCACCGAGCCCGGAGGTGCAGGCGCAGACTTTTCGCCCAACGGCGGCGAGCGTGGCGAAGGCAAGGTGATGGTGAACGTCGAACTCAACGACATTCGAAAGCGCAAGCCGAAGGTCGAAAAAGCGCCGATGGAAGGCTCGCAGCGCGTTCCCGATGGGGTGATGGAGAAGGTGAACGAGCGCCTGAAGGATGCGCACATCAAGTTTCCGGTGCCCGCTGGGATGGAGAAGGGGACGATGCCGTTGCCCAAAGAAGTGGCGGCGGTCGTCGCGGCGAAAATTCAAGAAGCCGTCGAGAAGGGCGAACCGAATGTCCGCATCGACTTCGACAACATCTACGCTGGCCTGCCCGCAAAGCAGAAGACGATGGTTGTTCAAATGGCGCAGGTGGCTGAGATAGTTCGCTCCGAAATGGCGAAGGCTGGCGTCGATGTCGGCGCAGTCACCTCGCTCACCATGTTGTTTGGCCACGTCGCTGGCAAACCTGCCACCGAGGGAGCCACGATTCCCCTGGGTGAATGACGCAGTGGCGGCGTCAGGCACCGACTGCTGTTCGCGGTGAAGGTACAGGTGCCGAAACGTGGCCTTCCGACGGCACCGCTTTTCAGGCGCTTGACCTGACCCAGGTCGTTCGCAACGTCCCCGAATCAGCGCGATACTCGATTGAAATGGTGACGGTGAGCTTCCGTTGCTGGCTCTTGCATCACCCATGGTGATGACACCGGAGACCCGATGAAGATTGGCCGACGTAGGTTATTGAAAGGGTTGGGCGGAATTGGCTTCGCGCTTCCGTGGCTCGAACAGCTCGAAGCGATTGCGGCCCCTGTTCCCGGAGGCCCGAAGCGAGTCATCGTGGTTGCATACCGAATGGGGATTCCTGGCGATCAATGGCGGCCCTCTGCGGTGGGCTCAACGTTCACGCTCCCTTACGTCACCGCACCGCTCAACGCGTTTCGGAGCCGGTGCTTGTTCGTCTCGGACCTCGACCACACCCTGTTGGAGCAGGGCAACGGCGCCTTTGCCTATGGTCACCCGGGGAAATGTGAAGCAGCGCTGACGGGCAGCTTCAACACCCGCGCATTTCCCACCAACAACACCAACCACATCAACGAATTGCTGGCGACCATCGCAGCGGGTGATGCAGCAGCGAACGCTGAATCGATTGAGCACCGCATTGGACAATTCCTGGGCACAGGTCAGCCTTTCAGCTCAGTCGACCTTGGCGTGGATGGCGACCGCGGCCAGAACAAGCTTGCAAGCGAGTTCTATTTCGAAAGTCGCGCCACACCGATAACGATGGAGTGCAACCCGACCACCGCATTCAATCGCTTCTTCGCGAACACCAGCAGCGGCACCCCAACCAGCCAAGCCGAATTGGCAGCCCGAGAGCTGCGGGCACGCAACAAGAGCGTTCTCGATGCAGTGCGCGTCGAGTTCTCAGACCTTCGGCGCGGGCTTGGCGCTGACGACCGGCGCCGCCTCGACGAGCATGCCGGCCGAATTCGTCAGCTCGAATTGGTCGTCATTCCGCCAATGGCCGCGTGTGCCCGACCGACCGGAATCACAGCGCTCAATCAGCCAGGCATGGATGTTTCGAGCCCGATGCAGATAAAAATCCTCGCTCAGGCGATGGCGTGCAACCTGGCGCCGGTGGGTCGCCTCGAGTTCAAGAATTCGCAGAACCCCTACTTCGGAATTCCAAGCCTCGACGGCATCCTCTCGTCAACGTACGACTGGCACGCAATGGTGCACGGAGATCCTCTGCCCGGAACCACGGCGTTCATGCGACCTGGGCGCGACTCAAACCTGCCGGCGGCCGAGCAAAGGGCGACCTACGACCAGCGGCTGCTGGACGGCTACCGGTTCCACGTGCAGCAGTTCGCGAACCTGCTCACGGAGCTCGATCAATTTCCCGAAGGCCAGGGCACGTCGGTGCTCGACAACTCGCTGGTCATTCTTGCCACTGACCTCGGTGAAGGCCTGGGTCACTACCACTCCAAGATGGGCTACATCCTTGCGGGCAACCTCGGCCCCGCTCGTAAGGGTTTCCATTTCCGCGCTACCACCGTCCCCGCGGGACTTCGTGCGTCGCAGTACATCTACACTCCGTCGAACTTCAACGTGAACCAGATGCTCAACAGCATTCTCGACATGGCGGGCACCACCAACGCGGCAGGGCAACCCGTCAGTGACTTTGGATGCAAGGGTTTCCTTTCGCGCATCAGCGCTCCTCGACGCATCGACGCACTGTTCGCGTGACTCTGGAGTAGGACCCCGAGGCGGTGACACCCGGGGTTTCTTACAGGCAGGCGGCGCCCCAAGGGCTCTTCGACGCGATTGTGATTGGCTCGGGAATCGGCGGGCTCGGCTGTGCCGCTGGGCTGGCCCGCTACGGAAGCAAGAGAGTGCTCGTCCTCGAGCGTCACTACCGAATCGGCGGCTTCACCCACACTTTCACCCGCCCCGGCTACGAGTGGGACGTCGGGGTCCACTACCTTGGGCAGTTGGGCGAACGGGGGACGATTCGCGCGGTGTTTGATCGCCTGACCGATGGGTCGCTGCGCTGGGCACCGCTGCCGGCCGTCTACGATCGAATCGTGTTGGGCAATCGCAGCTACGACCTGGTCGCGGGCGGCGAGGCGTTGATCGAGAAGTTGTCGGGCTATTTCCCTTCCGAACGCGACGCAATCTCTGGCTATGTCGCGCTGTGTCGCACCGTGATGCGGGCGTCGCAGACGTATTACTTCCACCGCGCGCTCGGGGGCGACCCGCCGCGGCAGAGCACGTTCGCGGCGTACGCAGATCGCACCACCCGCGAAGTACTGCTCGAGCTCACCCGCAACGAAGAGCTGATCTCCGTCCTCACCGGGCAATGGGGAGACTACGGGTTGCCGCCCGCAGTCTCGAGCTTTGCGATGCACGCGTCGCTGGTGGCGCACTACTTCGGCGGTGCTTGGTACCCCGTTGGCGGCGCGTCGGCGATCGCTCGCGCATTCGCTCCGGTCATCGAGCACGCCGGCGGTGTGCTGTGTCACTCAATCGAGGTGAAACAGATTCTGGTCGAAAACGGGCGAACAACGGGCGTGGTGCTGGCCGACGACGCGGTCGTTCGGGCGCCGCTCGTCATCAGCGACGCGGGAATCGCCAGCACCTATGGCGCGCTGCTTCCCGAGGCGCACGTACCCACCCCATTGAGAGCGGCGCTCGACTCCGTCCGTGCGTCGGGCAGTCACGTGTGCGTGTACCTCGGGTTCAAGCAAACCGACACCGAGCTAGGTCTCAATGGCACCAACCTTTGGCTGTTTCCCGACGGTCGGCATGATTCGAACGTCGCGCAATTCGTTGCGGACTTCGCCGCGCCGCTGCCGCTCGTCTACGCGTCGTTTCCTTCGGCGAAAGACCCGTCGTGGGCGCAACGGTATCCGGGCCGCGCGACAGTGACGCTAATCGCGATGTGCCCGTGGGAAGCGGTCGAAAAGTGGCAGACCACACGCTGGATGAAGCGAGGTGAAGAGTACGAGCAGTTCAAGGCCGCGTTTACCCAGCGAATCCTCGAGGTGGCGTTTAAGGTTTTGCCGCAGCTCAAGGGGAAGGTGGATGTCTGCGAGGTGTCGACGCCGTTGACCACGCGCCACTTCTCTGGTCACCCCCAGGGTGAGCTCTATGGCCTGGAGCATTCTCCAAATCGGTTCCGGGTACCGCTGCGCGCGCAGACTCCGGTGCCTGGGTTGTTCCTCACCGGTGCGGATCTCGCGTCGGCTGGGGTCGCAGGTGCGCTGATCGGTGGCGCGCTGACGGCTGGAGCGATTGAAGGCCCTGAGGTCTTGCGCAAGATCCTGCAAAAGCGGGCCTGATGTCAGTGTGCAAGGTTGAGTTCCGCACGCACCCATCGGCGAATGAGCTCGGGGTCGCTGGTCGGACGGCCGGCGGCAATCGCCGCAAGCTCATCGAGATCGAACGGCACGCTTCGTCCTCCCTCGATGGCGATGAAGAGCTTCTTACGCTTCACGTCGCCCGCGACGCACCCCCAGCGCTCGCCGTTGGCGCTGAACACAAGGCTTCCCTCGACAGCGAGGTCGAAGCGCGCCCGCCCGGAATCGTGAATGACCTCAAAGCCATCGGCCCGACGCGTGAGGAAGGCGAAGCGTCGGCCGTTTGCGCTCAGCACCAAATCCGACACCGAACTTTCCGCCGGCAGCTTCTGGGCGTCGATGACTGGCCACACCTGGCGCCCATCCGAGCCCAAGTAACCCCAGCGATTCCCCTCGGCCTGCCGCAACCCGAAGACTCGCGCGAACGTGGGCGAGGCAACCCCATCGCGCACCACCCGCTGCTCGTTTCCGGTGCGTGCAACGTACGCGAGGTGCCGAGTGTCGGGGCTGAACCCCAGTGCCTCAATGGCATCGTACGTGGGCTCGGCCAAGCCATCGGAAATCACCCTCACGCCCGACGCGTCGCGGGCGACGTGCGCTGCGCGCTCACCGTTCAGACTGAAAACGATCGATTCCACTTCGCGGTGGGGCGAACCTTCGCGCCCGTCGATTACCGCGAAGCGTTCGACCCCTTGACGGCCCACGTAACCGAAGCGGTCACCGGGTGCCTGCACGACACCGCGTACGGTATCGAACCGGCGCGACGCGACACCATCGCGAACAAGCCACGCCGACACCTCATCTCGCGCGACGTAAGCGACATGCTGACTGTCGGGGCTGAAGCCGAGCTCGCTGATCGCGTCCACCGCAAGGCCGATGACTCCGTCGACCACGGCCAGCGACTTG
>JANOHG010001085.1:0-5017 GCA_031406375.1 Archangiaceae bacterium
GCTCTGGCCTTCTCGCAGCGCTGCGGCGATTGGGCCGCGCGGCAACAGGCGCAGCAGCATGTCGGGCAGCCCGGTGAGCGAGAGCGTGTGACCTGTCGCAGGCATGTCGACCAGAATCAGCTGGTACAGCGGCTCGCCTTCCGCGCGTTCCATTCGCAGGTAGGTAAGCAGCTGGAAGAAGACCCCCATCTCTTTGAACGACGGGCCCGCGCTGAGCAGGCGCCGCAGCGACTCGGAGCTCAGCGCGGCGCGCGCGAGAGTCGACGAGCGCAGCACCGAGCGCAAAAAGAGCTCTTGGCCGGTACGGGCGAGCAGCAGTGCTCCGTCAATTCCGGTCGCGAGCTTCTCGGGAGCAGCGGGCAGCCGTTCGCGGCCGAACTGGCGCGCCAGCGGTGAATAGTCGGTTGGGTCGTCGCCAACCTCGGTGACGAGCACGCGTACGCCACGGCGCTGCGCAATCATGCCGATCGCGGCCGTCAGTGTTGAACGGCCGACCCCGCCCTTGCCGGGCAACAACACCACACGTTTCTTGAGCAGCTCGTCCAGAACGGGTCCACTCTAACCTCGCGCGCGCGTTGCGCACCTCTCAGATGAGCGAACCGTTTTCACTGGCTTTTATCCGTACTTCCGGTTTCGGAGTTCTTGCGGCGGTCTCTCTTCCGCGCGGCACGCAGGCAGTTCCGGACGCCGTTCTGCAGCGGCTGGATCCAGATGAGGCCGCCATCGCCGCCACGCTTCGAGGCCGTCGGCAGATCGAGTTCACCGGGGGGCGCTTGGCGTGGCGGGCGCTGAAGCCGCAGTCGGGACCCTTGAGGACAGGCGAACGGGGCGAACCGCTGGGCCCTTCGGGTGTGTCGGTGTCGTTGACCCACAAGCAGGATCTGGCGTTGGCGCTGGTGGGCGATGCCGGGGCGGGTTGTCTGGGAATCGATCTCGAAGGCGACGGCCGCGAGCGGATGATAATCGCCCAGCGGGTGCTTCGCCCCGAAGAACTCGAAGGTGTGGCGCGTCTGCCCGAGGGCGAGAGGTGGCGCGCGGTGCTGCTGCGGTTCGCGCTGAAGGAAGCGGCGTACAAGGCGATTCATCCCCACCTGCTTCGGTTCGTCGGGTTTCAGGAAGCCACGGTGAGGCTGGGTGAGCACGGCGCGGCGGAAGTCACGATTGTCACTGAGCCGACGTTGGTGCTGGAGGCAGGCTGGGAATTACTCGACGCCCAGCGGGTGTTGGCGACCGTCAGGGCGACGCGGGCTTCGGGCTCCACCGTCTAAGTTGCTTCCGGAAATCGGCGGCGAGCAGATACACGAACGTCGATCGGCCGAAGCTGAGGCGATCGCCCGTCGTCAGCGCCGCGCGCGCCCAGATTTTCTGAAGGTTGATGAACGTGCCATTGACGCTGCCCAACTCGACGATGATTCCTCGTTGGCCATCCCATTGAATCGAAGCGTGCCGACCCGACACCGAAGGGTCCTGCACGACCAGGTCGTTTTCTGGGTCACGGCCGATTTCGAACTGCACCGCACCACCGGGCGACGGGTCAGCGAAGGTCACCACCAGCAGGTCTCCAAAGCGAACCAGGGGTTTTGCCGTCTCGGAATTAAGGGTTGGCAGCGGCGCCGTCTCGGGATCAACCGGCGCAGGCGCGGGTGCGAGGGAATCGGGGGCCGTGGGTTGTTGAATCAAGGCGATCGGGCCGACCTTGAGGACGAAGTCTGCGCCCTCGAGACTCCAGGCCATCGGGGCGAAGTGCCCCGCGCGGAGCAGCTTGATTCGACCGCTCAGACGCTCGCCTCACGGCACCACCGCTGCAGGTGCGTCAACCCTTCGTCGATTGTCACTTTGGGGGTGTAGTTGAGATCTCTGCGGGCAGCTGAAATGTCGAACCACTGAGCGTGAGACAGCTCGCTGGCGGCGAACCGAGTCATCAGCGGCTCGCGGTCGATTCGGAGGACAGCGTGCGCGGCCTCGAGCGTGGCGCCCAGTCCATACGCAAGCCATGCGGGCACCGGTTTGCCGACTTTGGGGGCACCTGCGGCTTCGAGCATTCGATTCGCCATCGTCCACACCCCAATCGGAGCACCATCGCTGATGAAGTATGCCCGGCCCGAAATCGAAAGGCCTGCCTGTAACTTCTCAGCCGATAGCAGATGGGCGTCGACACAGTTGTCGATGTAGATGGTGTCGGTTTTCACGTCGCGTGAGCCCACCTGCCGCAGCTTTCCCGCCCGAGCGCGCGCGAGCAGACGCGGCAGCAGATGGCGATCTTGGGGGCCCCAGATGAAATGCGGCCGCAGCGCGATGGTGAACAGCGAAGCATCGGCGGCTTCGCGCACCAGCCGTTCGGCAAGCGCCTTGGTGCGAGGGTAGTCAGCGGTGAAGTGGGTGCCGTAGGGAATCGATTCGTCTGCGCCTTCGATGTCGGCCCCGCTGTGGACGACGCTGGGAGAGCTGGTGTGGACGAGAAAGCGGACCTGCGCGGAACGGCAGCCTGAAATCACGTTTGCGGTGCCCTGGACGTTGATGGCTTCGTACTCGCGTGGGTCGCCCCAGCCGCCCGCCTTTGCCGCGGTGTGAAAGACGACGTCGACCCCGGCGCATGCCTTCGCGGTGGCAGCCGCGTCGCGCACGTCGCCCCGCACCAACTCGACCCCAAGCTGTTGCAGGTGGGGATACTCGCCGCGCGCGAGGACCCGCACGGTGTCGCCGCGCGCGACGAGGCGCCGCACCAACGCGCTGCCTAAAAATCCTCCGCCTCCGGTGACGAGCGCCTTCACGCCTTCTGCTCGGTCGCCCAGCGCGCCAACTTCTCGCGTTCGATTTTCGCGTTGTGTCGCGCATCCACCGGAAAGGATCCCGGAAAGATGGCGAAGCGATGAAGGCTCGCAGTGGTGGGAGCACGCCCCGCAAGCGCGCGAAGCTCACTGAGCACGACTTCGTCTCGCACCGTGCCTCCCGGTTCTCGTTCGACCAGCACCACTGGCTGCTGCTTGCCGCGTTCGCCAACGCCGACGAGCGCGGTGCGGCGAACCTGCGGATGCTGGTTGAGGATCTCTTCGATGGGAACCGTAAAGTGGGTGCGTTCGCTGGTCACCACTCGGTGGCTCTTGCGGCCGCACATCCACAGCCGGCCTAAAGAATCGAAGAAGCCGACGTCGCCCATGCGATGCACTGTCTGGTTTCCATCGCGGATTTTCGCCAACGCGGTCTGCTCGGGTCGCGCGTAGTACTCGCGCGTCACCACTGGGCCGCGCACGGTGATTTCTCCAATTTCTCCATCGGGAAGCAGCAGGGAATCAGACCAATGGGTGATTGGCGCGTCACTGATGCCGATTATCCGCACCGTCATTCCGTCTACCGGTCGGCCGACGCAGACGCCCTGGCCTGTGGCTTGGCCACGTGCGGTGTCGCTGAGAACTTCTCGGCTGCCGATGCTGGCGACCGGCAGCGACTCGGTGGCTCCGAAGGGAGTGAAGATTTGCGCGTCGCCGGTGAGCAGCTTGCTCATCCGTTCGAGCACGTCGTTGCGCATCGGCGCTCCGGCCGAGAGCACGCGTCGCAGCGTGGGCAGGGTGATTCCCTTCGCGGCTCCATAGCGCCCGAGGTTGTCTATCAGCGCGGGCGAGCCGAACATCGTCGTACAGCCGTGGGTGGTAATCGCCTCGACCAGCTTGGCGGGATCCGCGCGCGCCGGAAACCGGAAGTCCATCGCAGGCAACACCGACGTCATCCCCAGCGCGGGGTCGAATAACGCAAAGAGAGGGAAGGTCGGAAGATCGATTTCGCCGGGCTGAATTCCGTAGGTGTCGCGAATCATCCTTACTTGCGCGTCGAACACCTCGTGGGTGTAGACGGCGCCTTTGGGAATCCCCGTCGAGCCCGAGGTGAAGAGGATCGCGGCCGTCTCGTCAGGGGTTGGCACCGCCATCTGGTAGGGCGCGCTGCTGGCACCCAGCCGACGCAGATCGTCGAGCGTGTGCCCGCCCCAGAAGAGGCGCCTGCCAACGGTGACCTTCGCGCGGACTTTGCGAAACGGTCGCGGGAAAAGGATTCGCGCCAGGTGTGCGGCAGGCACCCCGATGAAGGCTTCCGGTTCGATTTCGTCGAGGCACGAGAGCAAGGCGCGTCGGCCGATGCCTGGGTCGATGAGGACAATCACCGCCCCGGCCTTGAAGAGGCCGAACACCATCGGGAAGAAGTCGAGGCTGGGTGGCACCATCAACACCGTGCGCACGCCACGCCCGATGCCTATTTGCTCAAGACCGCGCGCATAGACGTCGCTTTGAGCGTCGAGCTCTCCAAAGGTGAGCCGACCTTCGCCGGCGATGATTGCAGCCCGGCTGGGATCCAGGCGGGCCATCAGCGGCAGATGCGAAGCGATGTTGGTGTTGGCTGAGGTCACGCTTGGACCCCGCTGAGTGGGTGGTGGCCAAGAAAGTCGCGCACCAGGGGCAGGATTTCTTCGTGCGCGTCCTCGAGGACGTAGTGCCCCGCATCGGGGAACGTGTGGACTTCAGCGTTGGGAAGCCTTCGGCACCACTCGGCGAGGAAGTGATTGTCGAATACAAAGTCCTTGCCTCCCCAACAGATTAACAGCGGGACTCTGCTGAACTGCTCGAGCCGATCAGAAACTTCTTTGACGATTGCCCAGCTGCGATCTCCAGGCTTGAGCGGAATGTCTTCGACGAAGCGCTGGACAGCGATTCGATTTTCCCACGAGTCGTACGGAGCCAGGTACGCCTGCTTCACCGCGTCGGTCATTCGCCCGGGCCGGGTAGAGCAGGTGAGGTTGGCTCCACGCGAAAACGCGTTGAGGCCCCGCACCGGCAATGCGAAGAACGGAAGATGCCGCACGACCGAGATTTGCCAGGGCAGTCTTCGTCCTGGCGGCAGCCCGAAGCCCGCGGTGTTGAGGATGACGAGCCGTTTCACGCGTTCTGGGTGCCGCGTGGCGAACGCCATTCCTATCATCCCGCCCCAGTCGTGGAGCACGAGGGTGATGTCCTTGGTAATCTTGAGATGA
>JANOHG010001157.1:0-5607 GCA_031406375.1 Archangiaceae bacterium
ATGGCGTGCGCCTGCGTGCGTTTGGTTACGGCAGTCCGGCACCGCTGCCCAACGGCAACGCGATCAAGTCGGCCGACCACAGCAGCGGTCAATACTGTGAGCCTTGCCGGAAGTTGGCTCCACAAGGCTCGCTCAAGTAGCGCACGTCGTCATTCGCGCATGAAGTGGCAGGTGTAGCCACCCGGATTCTTCGACAGGTAGTCCTGATGGGAGCCTTCGGCGAGCGTGTAGGAGCCTGCGTCGGAAATCTCAGTGACCACGGGCTTTTTCCACTTCCCCGATTTGTCGACCCGTGCTTTCACTGCTTCAGCGGTCGCGCGCTGCGCTGGAGTAGTCACGAAGATGGCTGATCGGTACTGCGTGCCGACATCGTTGCCCTGGCGATTGAGAGTTGTCGGGTCGTGCATGCGGAAGAACCCCTTCTCGAGCAGGTCTTCAAACTTGAGCGTCGCTGGATCGAACACCACCCGCACCGCTTCCGCGTGGCCGGTTCTACCGCTGTGCACTTGTTCGTAGTCGGGTTTAGCCGTCTTGCCGCCCACATAGCCGACGTCTGTTTCGAGCACGCCGGGGATCTTCCGCAACAGGTCTTCCATGCCCCAGAAGCAGCCTCCTGCGAGGATTACAGTCTGGGGCTTTTCCGCCTGCGCGAAAGCGAACGGGGCACCAAGAAGGAGGGCGGCGACGAGCAGGTTGGACGCGTTCATGGATTCATTACGCAGCAAGAGGAAATGAAGTTTCTTCGAATCTGGTTGAACGCGAATACACCCAAGGGTCTGGTGCTCAGACCGCCAGCGGCGCCTTCCGTGCAGTGGAGGTCGAACGTTTCCACCACCAGACCGCCGCACAGCCGAGCACGAGCTGTGGAATCAGTGTTCCTGCGTCGGCGTAGATTCCCAGAACAGACAGTTCGACGAAGGGAACAGGATTCAGACCGAGGACTCCCACTTCTTGCAAACCGTGGAGCCCCTTTCCCAGCACCATCACCGCGGTTGCGAGCAGTATGGCGGTCGACGCGCTGAACAAGGTCTTCATCGGAAGCACGAACCCCACCTTGCGGATCACCAGCACCAGCAGCGCCACCGCGACCAGGCCGACTCCTGCTCCCCAAAGCGCTCCGTCGGCTGAGTCGCCGGCGAGCCCCTGAATGAAGAGCGCGGTCTCGAAGCTTTCGCGCGCGACGGCGGTGAAGGCGACGGTGAAGAGCCCGAGACTGCCGCCTGTACCAATCGCCAACTTCGTCTGATTTCGCAGGTCGGTCATGAAGCTGCTCATCGTCGACCGAGCGTTGAGCCAGAGCGCTGCGTAGAGCAGCATCGCGACGGCAAAGAAGGCGACAATCGTCTCCATCCACTCGCGGTTGGCTCCAGCCAGCGCTGTCTGCGCGAAGACGAGCGCGACTATCCCCAATACGAGCGCAGCGACCACCGCCGCATAGACGACGCGTGCCTGGGCTCGAGCGTTCATTTTCTTGAGTACCGCAAGCAGCGCGCCCACGACCACCAACGCCTCGAAGCCTTCACGCAACAGAATGAGCAGGGCGGCGAAGAAGACAGACCAGAAGCCACTTTTGCTCATCCCTCTGGTTTCAATCTGATCGAGCACCGCGAGCAGCGCGGTAGATTCTTCGACGAAGCGGACGCCAGTGTCCGCGGCGACGCGGGTGCGGGTGAAGGCCTGTTCGATGCGCTTCACCGCCTGCGGATCTCGGGCGCGAAGCATCGGCTCGACGGGCTCGATTCCGAGCAGGTACGCGTCGACGACCGCCGTGCGGGCAGCGCTCGTCTGCCCCGCCGCAAAGAGCTTCTGTGCGTCGACGATGTTGCCTCGCGCGGGCCCGAACAGGCCTCCAGCTACTGTCTCTTCGGGAAGCCGGCGGCGAAGACACGCCACTTCCTTCTGAGTGTAGATGGCGGCAAGCGCCTCGTCCGTCAACTGCGCGAGCTCTCGCAGGCTTGCGGTCGGCGGTGGGTGATCGCAAGGAGGCTGGCGAAAGGTGAACGCGTAGAAGGCGACCGCCCAGCGATCCTCTTCCGACAGCTGGGGGAAGGCGACCATCGCGGTGCCCTTGATTCCGAAGGTGGTGGTGTTGAACGCCCGGTAGGCCGTCAACGAGGCCATTCGTTCGGCGTCGTGGAAGTTGACGGGTCTGGGCGTCATCGTTGGCGCGATGGGCGTCTGCGCGTCGCCGTTGGGTCCGTGGCAAAGTGCGCAGTGGGCGATCCACACCTCGGCCGCGCGTTTGAGATTCGGTGTCTTCCGCGGTGCAAGCTGCAGGTTCTGCTCTTCGAGAATTCGCTGCGACAGCGCGTGGCATTCGCGGCTCACTGCGTCGGGATCCTTAGCTTCGTTGATTCGGCTGCGAAGCGATTCGACCGTCAAACGGTAGGGCGCGCCGCGCTGCCCCAGACTGTCGATCGCCTGCATCGCTTCGGAAATCAGCCCGCGCTGCTCGGCCAGCTCGTCAGCGTCTTTCAGTGCCACCGCGCCTGCGTAGTCGCCGTGCAGGTATTGCAGCAACCCAACCAGCCGGTGCCATGTCGCGTCGTCCGCAGGGGAACTGGTAGTCGCGATCAGCCCAGCGAGAAGGATTGGCAACACATCAAAAACCGTAGCAACCCACCGGCCCCACAGTCAATATTGATAATTATAATCAATATCATTTCACGGGATTGGTGCCTGCTCCATTTCAAACAGGGTTGATGATTTGCGACGATTTAATGGCTGATTTGTTGCAACTTGTGCAGCGTGCGGTCGACCGATTCTCGTCAGTCGGCAAATGGAGCGAAACGGAGGACCTCACCTGTCACTCACGAGGGCCACTTTCACCGAACAACGTGGTCATTCAGTGACTGCAGTGGCCAGTCAGCGATTCGGCGCGGTTTCATTGCTTGCCGCGCTCACGGTCAGTGTGGGGTGTGCGGATGGCTTGCGCACACCGTCTGCATACGACGAGCAGCGATACCTCTGCGCGGATGACGCCGCGCTCCTCGAGGCGCGGACCCTCGAGTGCGCCGACCAGCGCGCTGCTGGGAAACCTTGTTTCGGAGCAATCAGTTTTCGCGGCCGCCTCGAGATGTCACCGTTGACGGTCGAGTCGCTGATCCCCACGACTGAGTATCAGGTTGATTCAGCCAGTGGCACCGTGCAGGAAACATCGGCGACCTCAGCCAGCCCATATTTTCGTTACACGTTCAAGTTGAAGAGTCTCGGCTTGAGTTTGACGACTCCCCCGGCTGGGGAAGCAGCCTTCGTGTTCGACCCTTCAGCGACGAGTCGCCCCGATTCGCTCAACGACAATCAGGTGGAAGGCTCGATGCGGATTTTCGTTGGGGTTGATGCGACGGAATTTGTCGCCAACGCCGGCACCGTCACGGTGCGGCTCAAGCCTGGAGGCGAGATGAGCGGCCGCTTCGAGGGGCCCTTCGGAAACTCGCCTGGCGATACCCTCGAGGGATGCTTCCATTGGTTCCGGTGACACCATGAAGGTCTGCGGCTGGTTGGTCGCAACGTCGTTTGCGTCTGTCTCTGCCTGGGCAACACAGAGCGACGGCGGTGAGTGGATCGACCCCGGAAGCGTGGGCGATGGCCGTTCGAACGCAGCAGTCGCTGCGGACGCACCCATGGATGCAGGGAGTCTGACTTCGATTGATGAGGTCCCCAGACCTTCGGAGTCATCCGTGCCGCCGGTTGAGCGTCAGGACATCGAAGATGTGGATCTGGAGACGCTGCTCGGCACCGTCGCGTCGGTCTCTCGGCGGGAAGAGAGCCTGGTCAAGTCTCCGACGACGGTCACCGTCCTCAACCGCGACGAGATTGCACGCGTCGGGGCGCTGACGATTCCTGACCTACTCAAGCGGATTCCTGGAGTGCAGGTGTATCGAACCGCCGCCGGCAATCAGACACTCTCATTGAGGGGGATGGGGGGGCTCGTCGGCAACAATGTGGTGGTGGTCCTCGACGGAATCCCACTCAACAGCCCGGTGGATGCTTCAGTTGATTGGGGGGGGATCCCAGTCGCGATGCAGGACCTCGAGCGCATTGAAATCGTCCGAGGCCCGGTCAGCACCATTTACGGCGCCAATGCCTATACCGGAGTCATCAGTCTGGTGACGAGCCGCGCAACGGGGTGGTCGGCGCGGGGTGGGGCGGGCGCGGACCTCAGCGGTCGGCCGGTGGGTGTGGGTTCGGGCAGGGTGGGTCACCAGGGGTCCACGACCCGGTGGGCCGCAATGTTGGATTCGACGTGGGACAACGCGCTGTCGGCGACCAAGAACGAGGCGGTGAGCCAGCCGCCTTTGCAGCGAGTGGGTGGCTGGTTCAACCTTCGGCAGGAACTCAGCAGCACCTCAGACGTCACTGCTGCAGCGGGCGCGAGCATCGATTCGCGAAGCGCTTCCGACTTCGTGGTGCTTGAAGCCGCGCCAGCCGAGAGCTACCGCGTCCTCGCCACCGCGCGGTACATGAAGACGGACCTCGCGAGCCACTGGAAATCCGTCGAACTGTGGATTCGAGGGCGTTGGTTTGGAATGGACTCCAACCCCGCTCAGTACAAGGGCTTCTCATCAGGAAGGGTGCGCGCCCTTGACGGGCAGTTCGGCGTGGACAGCCGGTTTTCTCTCAGCGAAAACTGGTTGGCCAGTGCGGGAATCGAGGCCGGCCTGGTGCAGGTGACCGCGCCGTTTCTTCATCCGCTCGAGGTCGGCCGGGTTCGATTCCGGTACGGCGTGTACGCCTCGACGGATGCAGAGATTCGCAATCGGGTCTCGCTGACTGCTTCATTGCGCGCCGACGTCTCGAGCACGACCCGCGGTGTCAACTTGTCGTTCCGCACGTCAGCGACGTACCATTCCAAAAACTTCGCGGTGCGGCTCTCGGTGGCCAATGCGTTTCGTGAGCTGACCTATGTAGAGGCTGCGGGGCGCTTTGTTGATCCAACCTCTGGGTTGATTCTTCTCGAAGGGAGCCCGGAGCTGCGCACGCCTCGCGTCGAATCAGCCGAGGTTGGGGTGATTTGGGCGCCCTGGTCGCGGCTGAAGCTGATTCCGACGGTGTACTTTCAGCGCCTCTCGAATCTGATCACCGAAAACTTTCGCTCGCTCGTTCGAAAAACCTTCGTCAAGCTTCCTCAGGCCCGCTGGATTCTCGGCGGTGAAGTCGAGGCGCGGTGGTCTGCCACCGAAACGTCGGTTCTTTGGGCGACGTTCTCAAGCCTTCGGTGGCTCGATTCATTTGGCACCGGCGCATCGGTGGGCTCGCCTGCGCAAAACTCGGCGTTCACCGCGTGGCTTGGGTATTCGAATGATTGGATCGACGGGCGTCTCGAGGGAGAAATCGCAGTCGGCTACCACGCGTCGAAGGAATACACGAACCTGATCGGAAGTCCACCGGTCTTCGTCAGCAACCAAGTGCCGGGCCAATGGGTCGCAGAAGCCAACGTGGCTTTCCAGCCGTTCGAGCGCTGGCCGCTGCGACTCTGGCTCAAAGTTCAGACTTCCATTCCCCACCTGGCGGTCGATTCGCCCGCACCTGCTGCGGCGACCACGGGTTCGGTGGGGATGATCGGCGTCGAATGGCGCCGCTGACCTAAATTCGATCAAGCCTTGC
>JANOHG010001181.1:0-1352 GCA_031406375.1 Archangiaceae bacterium
AGTTCCCACAATCGCTCGGCTCCGAGCTTCGCCAGCGTGTGCTCGACCTTGATGCTTCCCCGAAGTTTGTCGACGTCGGCGGTGGAATACGGGCGAGCGATGCCCTCGAAGCGGCTGGTGCGGCGATCTGCGGGAGTCGACTTCATGGACATCGTTGTTCTCCGTTCAAGAGGAACTGCGGGGAAACGTCACGTCTCGCTGGCGAGCAGCCGTTGATATGCGGGAATGGTGAGGAACTCCTCGAACTCTGCCGCCGTCGAGAGCGCCCGAAACAACGTTCGCGCTTCGGAAAACTGTCCACCCGTGAATGGCGCGAGCTCTTCGTGGATCACCTGATCGAGCTTCTCGGTCGACACCAACCCGTGTCGCACCTGCTGCCAAACTTGTGCGCGCGAGATTTCGGCGGTCGCGGCGTCTTCCATCAGGTTGTACAGCGGCACGCACCCCGAACCACGCAGCCAGGCTTCGAGGTAGCGAACTCCTACCCGCACGTTCTGTCGCAGGCCTTCGTCGGTGCGCGTTCCCTCGGGCGCGCGCAACAGTTCGTCACGTCCGACCTTCACGTCGTCGCGCAACACCGACAGTTGGTTCGGACTCTTCATATACAGATCGAAGATCTCTTTTGCGACGGGAACCAACGCAGGGTGCGCAACCCAGGTGCCGTCATGGCCGTCTTTCACTTCGCGCAGTTTGTCTGCCTTTACGCGACTCAGCGCCGCTTCATTCGCAACCGGGTCGTCCTTTACCGGAATCTGCGCAGCCATTCCTCCCATCGCGTGCGCTCCGCGGCGATGACAAGTCTGAATCAGGCGCTGCGAATAGGCATGCAGAAAGCCACTGCTCATCGTCAGCTGCGAACGATCAGGCAACAACACATCGGGCTGCTTCTTGATGAAGCTGAAGATGTAGTCCCACCGGCCACAGTTGAGACCTGCCGAATGCTCGCGCAGCTCGAAGAGGATCTCATCCATCTCGAACGCTGCCGGAAGTGTCTCGATGAGCACCGTCGCCTTGATGCTGCCGCGCGGAATTCTCAGGGCGTCTTGCGCCCAAACAAACACGTCGTTCCACAGCCGCGCTTCAAGGTGGCTTTCCAGCTTCGGCAAATAGAAAAACGGCCCGGCGCCACGCGCGAGCTGCTCGGCTGCGTTGTGGAAGAAAAAGAGTCCGAAATCGAACAGCGACCCAGACATCGGCGCGCTGTTGACGAGGACGTGCGCTTCGGGCAGGTGCCAGCCGCGCGGACGCACGAAGAGCACCGCTGTCTTCTCGTTCAACTGGTAGTGTTTGTCGGTCTCGGGCGCATGGAAAGTGAGCGTCTTGCGTACCGCCGCATGCAGCGACTCTTGACC
>JANOHG010001211.1:0-7921 GCA_031406375.1 Archangiaceae bacterium
GCCGTCTGCGAGTGGCACCATCAGGGTTCTGGCGGGGATCTCATCGAAATTCTGCGAAGGCGAGGTGAACGCAGTCACCTCGCAGAAATTGTCGGCGTTTGGGAACTGAGGAAGCATTCCAAACCCGTTGATCTTTTTTCCCAACTTGTCGGTCGAGTCGACCCGGAGTTCTGCATAAGGCAATCCCAATCCTTCGATGGCAAAGGCCAGCTTGGTCTCTGCGCTGCCGGGCTTGTTGTACTTCTGAAACCCGATGGCTTCGCCGGGCAGATCCCCACATGTCCCGGTCGAAGAGACCTTGGTGTACTTGACCCAGTACGGTGGAACACCGGCCGCCGGGTTCGAAGTCGAAACCGGGCACCCTGCGTTGGGCTGACGTTCACACGCCCCAAACCCAACGATGCTGCCCACCATTGCTGCCGAGAGTAGAACGAAGCGAATCTTCATGGTTGTCATGTCTTTTCCTTTCGCTGAGTTCAGAACGACACCCGAACGCCGATCCGAACGGAGAGGGGAGCCTGGTACTGAGTGGGGTTCTTGTAGTTCTTGTTCAGCGCGTCGACGGTAACGGGGGTTCCGTCGGCTGCCTTGAGTGGGTTGACGCAGTAGGGGTCGTTGCCCGCGATGCAGATCTGCTCTTGGGGGCTCTTCGGGTTCTTGTCATCGGTCACCACCTGCACCGGCAGAACCTCAGAAGCAGTGAATCGCTGATCAACCGCGGTCACAGCCTGTAGGTTGAGGACGTTGAAGACGTCAACCGCGACTTGCAGCACGTTGTCCTTGGTGAACTTGTAGTTGAAGCCTAGACGGGCATCGACGGTGTGGAACCAGGGCATCCGACCGCCCGAACCACGCGGCAGCACGAAGACTTCGTCGGCTCCGTAAACAAGGTGAGAACCCAGGTACTCGATGGGAGTTCCCGACCGACCCTTGTACGTCAGGGCGGTGCTGATGCTCATCGAACCGGTGATGACGAATTCTTTTGAACCAAAGACCTTGATGACGTGGGTGCGATCTCCGGGAAGCGGCCCGGTGCGGTTAGGGAGCAACGAGATGAGATCGAAGTCCGAGTTGATGTTCGGGTCGAGCTGCAGAGTCTCGGGTCGGAACAGACCGGCGTAGTTCCCTTTGTTTTCCGACCAGGTGTAGCTGACCTGTGCAAGCCACAAATCGCTGAACGCTTTGTTGAAGTACACCGTCAATGCGTTGTAGTTGCGCTCGGCCTTGGGAAAGTCCTTCGCCAGACCTGAACCCGGATTTCCGATGAAGTAAGTGTTTGCCTCGTCGCGGCTCATGTCTTCGATGACGTTGTTCATTCTTCGGTTCGAGAAGTTGACCCCCACGCGGCCATCAGAAACCACCTCGTACTCGCCACCCAACGCGATTTCGTCAGCCGACTGCGGCTGAATGTTCGGATCGACAGGGACGCGATCGCCACCCACTTGGTAGGTGTACTGGCTTGGGTCGGTTGGGCCTCCGATGTGGAGCGCGTTGTTTGGATCTTGGCACTGGTTCTTTACCTGGCCGATGTCAGCCAATGGGTTGCACCCCTCAGGGACTCCTTCTTTGGTGATGTTGCCGCGCGCACCTGGGTTGGTGGGCAAACGCGCGTGAATCGCGCTGGCCTGACGCTCACCCGGGAAGCTGCGGTCGGCCATGTCGAGCGGAACGCTCTCGTAGTACCGGGCGTAGTTGGCGAAGATCTTCGAACGGCCGGACTGGGTAAAGTCGTAGACGAGTCCAATCCGAGGCGAGATCTGATTGTTGAGCACCAAGCCAGTGTTTCCGTCGGCGCCAACGATCGTTTGCTGATCAAGGCGCACACCCGCGTTGAGCGTAACCAGGTCGACAATGTTCCAACTGTCCTGAACGAAGCCGCCTATCGAGGTTGATTTGACCGCTGCCGTCTGAGTGGTCTGGCGAAAGAACTCATCAGGAGCGGTGATGTAGCCATAGGCTCGGGTGTCGGTAAACGAGTTCCCGCTGGTGGCTTGACGCAACACGACACCGCCGCTGTACGCCTTCTCATTGCTGAAGTTGAGGAGCTCGAGTTCAAGGCCCGCCTTGATCGAGTGGTGACCCGCGAGAGTGACGAACAGAGTTCCGACCGCCCGTGCGGCATACCGATCGAGGCTGGCGTTGTTGATGAATCCAGGGCCGCCAATCGCGTAATTCGCAACGGGGCAGCGCGTTGCGCGGGCACCGCCTTTTAGTTCGGGAAGGCTGGTGGCAGTCGCGGTGGCAGTCGCAGGGCGATACGTCGCAGCAGTGCAAATCGCGGTCGATTCTGGACTGAGTTCTTCGAAGTCGAGAATCGAGTGCGAGTTGGTACGGCGGAAGATGACTTGAGGGATGCTCGCGTCACCCGTGCTCGCGCCCGGCAGCGATCCATCAGTAGGAAGGACCTGCGACAGCTGATGATGCCAGCCAAGGGTGACATCCAGCAGGACCTTCTTGTCAAGGAAGGCCGCCCCGTACTTCAGCGCGACGTCACTGGAATCGCTGACGTACTTGTTGCCCAGTGCCGCGATCTGTCCGGGGCCAGGGTTGTCGAGGTTTCCGGATTTCGGATCGATTCCGACCTGGCCAACGCCACCTGAGCTGGTTGGCGCGCCGTAGACCGACAGACTGATGTTGTGATCTGAATTAATCAAAAAGGTTAGCTTGCCGATGTACTGGTAGCTGCGCTGGTCGGCAAAGACGAACCTCTCCGTATCCTTTAGTTCTTCGGTGACGCGATCGCCGTTGTCGTCAACATCGGAGGCGTTGACGATGTTGTCTTTGCCGTTCGTGCAATTGACAGCCGAGCTGCACTTGACATCGAGGAACTGATGAATTGAGCGTCGCACGCGGTAACGCGAGAACGACGGGTTGAAGCCGGCGAAGAACCAGAGCTTGTCCTTGAGGATTGGGCCGCCGATCTCAGCGCCGAAGTCGCCCACGTTCCAGGTCTGGGACTTGGTGCGAATCGAGGAAATGGCGCTCTTCACGTCTTTTTTCGGGCCGTCTAATGCGCCAGGCGACCAGTTGCCAAACACCGAGCCGTGGAACTCGTTGCTGCCGGATTTGGTGGCGACGTTCATCACGCCACCCGTCGCACGTCCGTACTCGGGCATATAGCCACCGGTAATGACGTTGACGTCCTGCACGAACTCGACTGAGAGAGCGGTGCCCAACGTTCCAAAGGCCGGGTCGTTCACCGAGAGGCCGTCGATCACGAATTGGTTTTCTGGTGAGCTGGTTCCGGCGACCGAGAAGCCGTAGTCGTCGGCGTTCACGCCCGGAGCGATTTCAGCCAGCGACTCGAAGCTGCGCGTGCCCGAGCGTTTCGCGCCTGGGCGAATGACGGCAACGTTCCTGATGTAATCTTGACCGACGTTCACGCCGGTGGTGGTCGAGCCAACATCGATGGTGGGGGGTCGACCGACGACGACGACTTCTTCCGCTTTGAGAGCTTCAGGCTGCAGCTGGATGTTCAGCCGAACCGTACGATCCATACGAATCTGGATGTCGGCGCGGGAATAGGGACGAAAAGATTCCTTCTCGAGCCGAACCGCATAGGTCCCGGGAGGCAACTGGGGAATGCGGTAGGTCCCTGAAGCGTCCGTCACCACAATCTCTTCGCCTTGGAGTGCAGGTGAAGTGGCTGTGACGACGACGTCGGGAACTGGGCTGCCCGTTGCGGCGTCAGTCACAGTACCGGTCAGGACAGCAGAGCCCTGCGCGAACGCAGCAGTGCCGAGAAGTGAGCCTAGAAATAGACCAAGTCGAATTGAAGAATTGATGCGCAAGGAGAATCCCCTCCAGCGAAATATGATGAATGGCCGAAAAACGCGCGGAACCTACTCGCGCGCGAGTCCAAGTCAATGTTGATTTCCAGAACGTCGACGCCAATTTGAGTATGGTTCGGTTCCACACATGTTCGATTCGGTTCTCACAGGCGGAAATGTTCCCAAAAGCCGGTTTGGTATTGGGGCGGTTGTCTCGGTCATCATTCACGTCGCGCTGTTCGCGTTGGTCTTGTTTCTCAGTTCGAGAGTTCCCGAAGAGAAGAAGGAAGACGCCGAGGTGAAGTTCTTCGCGGCTGCTCCTCCTCCGCCACCACCACCGCCGCCTCCTGCGAGCAAGCCGAAGACGACGAAGACGGAAAGGAAGACGATCAAGAAGCCGGATCAGATCATTCAGCCCAAAGAGATTCCGCAAGAGAAGCCGAAGGAGGCTGAGCCGGAGCCCGAGGAAACCGAGCCGGAAGAAGCAGGCGTCGAAGGGGGCGTCGAGGGTGGCGTGGTCGGTGGCGTGGTCGGCGGAGTCGTGGGTGGAAAAGTAGGTGGAAGTTTCGGCGGCAGCGGACCTGAGGTGTTGCCGTTCGGAGAAGGGATGACTCGACCGGTGATGGCGAGCTCGAATCGCCAGCCGCAGTACACGCGCGAAGCGCTCGAGGCGCGAATCGAAGGGCTGATGCTGGTCAAGTGCACCATCACCCTCGAAGGTGAGCTGCGAAACTGCCGCGTGATCAAGCCGCTGCCGCACATGGATAAGGCGGTGCTCGACACGCTCTCGAAGTGGAAAGCGAGCCCGGTGACTTACCAGGGCCGCGCCGTCTCGGTTGAATACGTCATCCCGGTGCGCTTGGTCATTCCGCGTTAGAAAGCTTGGTCATTCTGCGTTAGGAGAATGGGTCGATTGGCCCATTATTTCCGCGGGCGCTTGAGACCGGCTTGGTGTTATCAAGCCGCCCAATGGACTTCTCCTTTGGGCATCTGTGGATTGCGATGGGCTTGTTCGCCAAGACGATTGTGGTCGTCATGGGCGTGATGTCGATCGCTTCGTTGTTGGTGATGTTCGAGCGTTTGGTTGTCTTCAACAAAAGCCGCAGTCAATCGCGGGCTTTTGCTGAGAAGATGAGCAAGCTCCTCGCCAGTGGTGAAATGGCGGCCGCGGCCAACGCCAACTTGGGTAAAAACGTAGGTCACCTCGGCAGGGTCATCAACGCTGGGCTGACCGCATACCGCATCGCTCCGCGAAATCACGATGCCGCCGTCGAATCGGTGGCGCGTGCGCTCGAGCGACAGGCACAACGCGAGGTGCAAAGCCTCAAGCGTGGACTGGGGTTGCTTGCGACAGTGGGGTCAACCGCTCCCTTCGTCGGACTGCTGGGCACCGTGATGGGAATCGTCAATTCGTTCCAGTCGATGGCGGCCACGGGTTCAGGGGGTCTTGGCACCGTCTCTGCGGGCATCGCAGAAGCGTTGATCACCACCGCCTTTGGGTTGCTGGTCGCGATCCCTGCCGTAATGGCCTACAACTTTTTGCAGGGCTGGGTCGACGATCGCACGGTCGACATTTCAGAGTCGTCGAATGAGTTTCTCGACGTCGTCGCAAAGCACTATTCCGCCAAGAGCTAGCGCAATGACGTTCAAGGCGATGGTGGGAGGTTCCCGATGAGCATGGGTGGCGGCGGCCAACGCGGCGGCGTCAAAGCCGAGATCAACGTCACCCCCCTGGTCGACGTCGTCCTCGTGCTGCTGATCATCTTCATGGTGATCACGCCAATGCTACAGCGAGGCAAGGACGTGCAGTTGCCCAAGGCGACATCGATCAACAAAGAAGCAAAGGATGCAGATCCGATCATCCTTTCGATTACGCCGGATCATCAAATCTACATCGAGAATGACGCCTTCAGCGAAGGTGACTTCGAGAGCCAGCTGACCGCGATGCTGAAGCTGACTCCGAACAAGAAGATTCTGCTGAAGGGCGACAGTTCGCTCGCGTTCGAAGACGTTCGAAAGGTGATGAACCTCGCGCGCAAGGCGGGGGCGAAAGGAATCTCGCTCGGCGTCGAAGAGGTCAAGAAGTAATGAGTAAGAAGAAGATGCGGAAGTTTTCGGTCAAGGTTTCACAGAGCATGAATTCGGAGATCAACGTCACGCCGTTGGTCGACGTCGTTCTCGTGCTGTTGATCATCTTCATGGTCGTCACCCCGCTTCTCGAGAAGGACATTGAGGTGCGCGTGCCCGATTCCGACGACATCCAGGAAATCTCGGATGTGCCGCCAGATCAGCTGGTGGTTTCGTTGGATGTTGATGGGAATATGAAGATCAACGCCGATGCGATCACGCCCGCTGAGTACGTCGATAAGCTCAAGCGGATGGTGGCTGCCAAACCGCGGGGTGAGCGGCTGGTGTTCTTCATGGCGGAAGATAAAACCAACTACGGCAAGATAGTGACGGCGCTGGATGGCGCGCGAGCAGCCGGCGCCGAGACGCTTGGTATGATGACCGAGAAGATTGAGCCTGCTGCGCCCGACGCTCCGGGAGTGCCTGAGGTCCCTGCAGGACCTTAAAGCTCCCTAGACAGCGATCCGGAAATGGGTGACCCGATTGGGCGCCGATGCATCCCTTGGTTGCTGCGTTGCTGTCCTTGCGTCGGGCCACTGGCACTCGTCGCTCGTGCGTCGGGCGCTGCGCCCACCTGGGCGGCTGCGAGGAAACTGGAGCACGTGGACTCCACAGGAGTCTCAACCTTCGGAATGTGGCAGCTGTCGGAGCTTGAGAATCCCCTATGAAACACGAGGGAGTGCGCGACAAGGCACGCGCATTGCTTAGCTTGGTTCCCGTGGGACAACGCGGGGGAGCGAGATGTTGGCGAGGGTGAAATCTGGCGCGCTGATTGGCGTGGATGCGGTGGTGGTCGAGGTCGAGGTCGATATGTCCCTGGGGATGCCTTTCACCAACGTAGTGGGGCTGGCTGAGGGCGCTGCGACCGAAAGCAAGGTGAGGGTCGCCAGTGCATTGCGGAACTGCGGCTTCACGCTGCCGCAAAAGAGGGTAACGGTGAATCTTGCACCCGCCGACATCCGAAAGGACGGGGCGGTCTTCGAGCTTCCGTTGGCTTTGGGGATTCTCGCGGCAGCGCAGCTGCTTCCGTCCGAGCCGCTCGAGCAGTACCTATTCGGGGGCGAGCTGTCGCTGGATGGAGGCGTTCGCCCAATTCGAGGAGTGCTGCCGTTGGCGCTCGCTGCGCGCGACAAGGGGTTTCGCGGTGTGATGGTTCCGGTCGCGAACGCCTCGGAGGCTGCGCTGGTCGATCGCATCGAAGTGATTGCGGTGGCGGACATTCGCGAGGCGGTGATGCACCTGACCGGAGAGAAGCTGATTCCTCCGTACGCTGCCACCGCGCAGACACAGAGCTTCACGCCGCTGGGCCAAAGCCTCGACATGAAGGAAGTGCGCGGGCAAGCCGAAGTGAAGGACGCTGTCGAGCTCGCGGCGGCAGGTGGCCACAACATTCTGCTGTGTGGCCCGCCTGGCTCGGGGAAGACGATGCTCGCGCGTCGGTTGCCGACGATTCTTCCGCGGCTCGAGTTTCAGGAAGCGCTCGAGGTGACGAAGATCTACTCGGTGCTTGGATTGCTGAAGGAAGGGCAGTTGGTCAGTGACCGTCCGTTTCGAGCTCCGCACCATACGATCTCGGATGCAGGGTTGGTGGGTGGTGGTCCATTGTCGAGGCCAGGCGAGCTCTCGATGGCTCACCACGGCGTGCTCTTCCTCGATGAGTTGCCCGAGTTTCGGAAGAACGTTCTCGAGGTTCTTCGGCAGCCGCTCGAAGAAGGAGTCGTGCGCCTGGCACGCGCGAACCTGAATATCGAATACCCCTGTCAGCTGATGTTGGTGGCGGCGATGAACCCGTGCCCATGCGGGTACCACAACGTTCCGGATCGAATCTGCGAATGCCCACCAAACCGTGTCGCCGAGTATCACGCGCGAATCAGCGGCCCGTTGCTCGATCGAATGGACATCACGCTCGAGACGCGGCCCGTTGAAATGAAGGCGCTGTCGGCGGCCGACGGGCTCGAGCGGCCCTCGTCTTGGTACCGTGACCGGGTTGAGGCGGCCCGCCAGCGCCAGCGGCACCGCTTTCG
>JANOHG010000396.1:0-1011 GCA_031406375.1 Archangiaceae bacterium
CATGGGAGAAGTCTGGCGGGCCCGGCAGCTCTCTCTTGATCGGATTGTGGCCGTGAAGCTGTTGCCTCCGAAGCTGGCGCGCGATCAGGAGTTCATCTCGCGCTTCGACAAAGAAGCCACCGCGCTCGCGGCGATGTCGCACCCGAACATCACCCAGATCATCGACCGGGGCGTCGCGGGCGATCACTGCTACTTTGCGATGGAGCTGGTGATTGGCAAGACCCTGCGAGACGTGATGAACGCGGGCCGGCCGCAACCCGCACAAGCGCTGCGGATTGCAGCGCAGATCTGCAAAGCGATCGACTACGCGCACGAGCTGAAAATCGTTCATCGCGATCTGAAGCCCGAGAACATTCTCATCGACGCGCGCGACCACGTGAAGGTCGCCGACTTTGGCCTTGCCGGCATGCGCGGCAGCGACAAGAACCTCGAGCTGACCGCGACCGCAGTGGCGATGGGCACCGTCAACTACATGGCGCCCGAACAACGGCGTGACGCAAAACACGTCGACCACCGGGCAGATCTCTATTCGCTGGGAGTACTGCTCTACGAGCTTCTCACCGGCGAGCTGCCGATTGGCCGATTCAAGAATCCTTCGGCCAAGGTCGAAGGCCTTGATGGCCGGCTCGATGAGCTTATCTGCGCGCTGCTCGAGACGGATCCTCTGGCGCGGCCCGCAAGCGCGTCCGTCGTCGGCGCCCAGCTTGAAGCGAGCATCGCGGGCGCGCCGTCTGCAACCGTCATCGCCAGCCACCGGGACACGCACCCCGATCGACCGACTGCGATGGGGAAGGCGAGCCCGCCATCGGTGGTGGACCGCACCTGGTCTGGGTTCAAGATTGGGTTGATGGTGCTCGGAGCGTTGGCGCTGCTGGCGATCGTCGTTCGGTTGTTGCCACAGGGTGGGGGCGAGAAATCTGGCGAGTCGGCGCGCAACGCTCCGCAGTGGTACGGCGACACCGATGCCGAGCTCTTTTCGACCGCCAAGGCCGAATCGGCCGAACAATTCTC
>JANOHG010001094.1:0-1023 GCA_031406375.1 Archangiaceae bacterium
TCGAGCGCGCGGTGCCCGACCGGCGCATCTACGGCGTTCAGTTGGACGAGGTCGATCGGCTGCTGAGCGAAGACGACGGCTTCGATCGTCGCGACCCGCCCGTCTACGTTCCGCCCGAGCCCGACATCATCGGGCCGCCGCCTCAAGGTCCGCCTCCTCCTCCGTTGCCTCCGTACATTCCCCAGACTTCGGTGCAGTTCCCGCTGCTCTTCGTGCGGTTCTAAATGATCCTCTCTGTTTTCTCTTTGGTCGCGATGACACACCTTGGCGCGCTCGCCGCCCACCCGCCGAGCGCGACCGCGCTGGCTGCGCGCTTCGTTCAAGTTCAGGCGGCGCTTCCCGGTGAACAACCGACGTACGCGGGGTGGAGCCGAGGCGAGCTGTTGGCCGAAGTGCAGCGGCTCGAAGACGCGCGCCCAGGCATCGGAGGGCCCATCGCGATGATAACGATTGGCGCCTGCATCGGCGTCGTCGATCTCATTGCTTTCCTGTTCGTCGGTTTGGCGTCGCTGCTGAACGGCAACACCGGATTCGCTCCTGGTTTCACGATTGGCGTGAGCGTCGTTGGGGTGCTTGCGGTCGGGCTGCTGATCGTCGGCGTCATTCTGTTGCGGGGGATCTCGAAAGAGCGTGCCGACCTGAGTCGGCAAATTGAAACCGTCAAGGCGGCGATCCAACAGCTGATTCCGGCACCCAACGAACCTCGACCGAATGTTCCAGAGCGACCCGCACCGTTTCTGCAGGTCAGGGGCTCGACCCCGTTGATCGCCGTGACGCTGGCGCGCTTTTGATCTAAGCGCGACGCATGGTTGACAAGCTGACGACGCGGGCGACGGATTTTTCGAAGTGGTACGGCGAGGTGGTTCAGGCCGCGAAGCTGGCCGACAACTCGGACGTGAAGGGTTGCATGGTGATTCGCCCCAATGGCTACGCCATCTGGGAAAATATCCAGCGACAGCTGGACTCGATGTTCAAAGAGACCGGTCACCAGAACGCATACTTTCCGTTGCTGATTCCCGAGAG
>JANOHG010001109.1:0-9301 GCA_031406375.1 Archangiaceae bacterium
ATCGCATTGCTGCATCGCGGCGACCGCGCAAAAGCTCGACAGCGGCACCAGCAGTCGGGCGCCGCCGCCACCACCGCGACCGCCGGCTCCTCCCGCCGACCCGCCTGCGGATCCCCCGCTTCCGCCGTCTTTGCCTCCGCCCGCCGTGCACCCGATGACGCCAAGGCTTATGAGAAGACAGGCGAGCAACGGGAAAGGCTTCATGAGCGATGTACTTTCACCAAACGGGACGTCAGCCGCAACCTTGGGTGCGGTCTGAGGGCTAACATTGGATTTCCATCTATGAGCGTTGTCGTCCAGCCACCTTCCAGCCATGCCCCACCCACCGAGCCGAAAGCCGAAGGCGGTGTCAGTCTTTCGACGTTGATTCAGCGTGCGCGAAGTGCGCCAGGCGAGGACCCCGCTTTGCTGGGCAGCTTGATCAACCGCTCGCTGATGGGGGCCACTTCGCTGCCCGACAAAGACCGACAGGCCGCCCTGTTGCTTGGAATGCTCGACGATGAATCGTTGCACGGCTTGAAGGATGAGCGCGGTGTGCCATGCCGCGCGGTTGCCGTCGAGGCATTGCTCACCATCGGGTACCCATGGGCGCTGCACCTGGAACCTGAAGACGTACAGTTCTTCCGCGATCACACACCGACGGCGCGCGTGGGGCTGACGCTGCCGCTGTCGCAGATCTTCAGCGCCCTCTCGGGGGTGAACGCAGGCATTTGCCTCGCTTTGAGCTTCGCCGGGGCCTTGGGTTTAGGTGTGCCTCTCGAGGTGCCGCTGCTCGCGACGCTGATGAGCGCAGTTCCGATGGTCGTGGGTGGTCGGCGATGGCTCACGCCCGCTCGCTGGATGCTGGGCTGCTCGAGCGTCATCGCCGGCGCCCTCATTGCGTTGGATGCGTTCCCGTTACAGTGGCGATACCCATGGCACGTCCAACTGCCGTGGGTGCAGATGTCTCTGATGGTGGGCCCAGTGTTCGGTCTGATGGGAGCGTTCTTTTCACGTTCTGCGCGTGACACGCGTTCTCGACGAAACCCAAGCCCTCCGTCGACGACCTGACAAGGCTGTTTCCAGGCTGGGCGAGGAAAGTGGAAGCAGGGTGAACCGTGGTGCTAGGTTCCGGCGTTTTCATGGGCAATTCCAAGATCTTGGCGATACGGAAGCTTCTGCTCACTTTGGAGCCTAAATGCGCCCGACCCAGCCGACGCCTCTGCCTACTCTTCGAGATCCGCTGCTGGGGCAGAACGTTGGTGGATACATCGTCGAAGAAATGCTGGGCGAAGGTGGAATGGGACTCGTTTACCGGGCTCGGCACCCACTTCTAAACCGCCACTTTGCGATCAAAGTGCTGCGGCCTGAGATCGCCGCCGACTCAGCTTCTTCGGGGAACTTCGTTCGCGAAGCGCAGACCCTTTCAACGCTGAAGCACCCTTCGATTACCGACATCGTCGGGTTTGGGCCGCTCGACGATGGGCGGCACTACATGGTGATGGAGTTTCTCGAAGGTCGCACCGTCGAGGCCGAGCTCCAATCGGGTCGAATCTTCCCCGAGCGGGCTTTGAAGATTGCCGACGAGATCCTCGACGCGCTCTCTGCCGCCCATTCGGTCGATGTCATTCACCGCGATCTCAAACCTTCGAACGTCTTTCTCGCGAGGGTGTCTGGGGGACGAGAGTTGGCCAAGCTGCTCGACTTCGGGCTCGCCAAGCATCAGCCGGTGTCGATCGTCGGCGTGAACGTCGTCTCAGCTGCGGGTAAATCGGTGGTGGCGGGGACCCCTGAGTACATCGCTCCCGAGCAGGCGCAGGGAGACACGGCGGGCAAACAAAGCGATCTCTACTCGTTCGGTGTGATGCTGTTCGAAATGCTGACGGGAGTGCTGCCCTTCACGTCTGACGAGGAGTTCGCGGGGGAAGAGAGGATTCGAAGGCTGCTGGTCAAGCACATCACCCACCCCGCGCCGACCATCGACGCGTCTGCTGCGGGAGTTCAATTTCCTGAAGGTCTCGCCGAAATTGTCTCGGACCTGCTGAAGAAGAAGCCCGCAGATCGACCCTTGAGCGCCGACATCGTTCGCCGGCGCCTCCAGCGGGTGTATCGAACCCTTCAGCAGGATTCGACGTTGCAGCGCCCGAACCCATTGCTCGCTTCGACGCCGGAAGCCTCGAACGGGGCCGTCAACATCCCGCCGGCGCAACCGGCACCCAAAGACGTCCCGACCGCACGCGTGATTCGGGTCGGAGACACCGAGCGGGCGATTGCCGCAGGCGTGGGAAATCGGAAAGGGGTTCGAACGACATCCATCGTACTCGCGGTAATCGCATTGGCGGTGTTTTGGTGGTGGCAGCGCGGCTCGCCACCCGTCGAGGTCGTCGAGGTCATGCCAGCGGTGGCGGCACCTGTCGTCGAAGTCATGCCAGCGGCGGCGGACCCTCTCGTCGACGCAAAGCCACCCGTGGTCGAGCCCGCTGCGCCAGAGCCGACTCCGGTCGAGGTGCCTCCCGAGGATGATTTGGCTGCGCTCAGCCCAGCGCCAAAGCCAGTCATTCGACCGACTCGTGCGCCGGTGTTGGTCGAGGCTGCGAGGCCGTGGGCGGCGATGGCTAAAGGCTGTCAACCCACCGATGTCTGGCGAGATGACGCAAAGCGGTCGCTTAGAGAATTGGGAACGCTGGCTGCTTCAGACCCAAAAAAATGGAAAGAATACAATCTGCGAGAAGCGGCAGTGAGCAAGTCGGTGACGACGGCCAGCGATCCGGCTGAGTGTGGGCAGGCCAGCCATCAAATTGCAAACCTCGCCCAATTGATTCTCAAGCCATGAAGACAGTCAGATTTTGGCCACACGTTTCTTGGATGTTTGTGTTTGGAATGACGTTTGCTTTGAACGCCGTCGGCCAGGATGTCAAGCCGACGGTCGCGACAGCCCCGTTGGAAATTCACCTCAAGCCAGAGGCAATCTCGGCGAAGGAAACTGAGGCGCTTCGAGATGATTTCGAGCGTCTGGTTCGAGCAACCGACGCGCGGGTGCCTACTCCAAGCGAGATGACGACTGCCCTGGCTTCATTGAAACGGCAGGACTTTTCATCATCCGACGAAGCACTGGCGTTGCTCGCTCAACGGGCGCAGACGCTCTATGCCCTACATGTGCAGATTGAGTTTGGCCTCGCCGGAACAGTGGTTGGGGTCGGGAAAGTCGTGCGCACAGATGGCAACCGGATGACTCCCGGCGTGCGGGTGGAACGGTCGATTCAAAAGAACAACTACGTGAAGGCGGTGACCGAGATCATCACTGCCGTGCTCGAGAGGCTCGAGCTTCAAAGCCTGGCGAGTTCATTGCCTGTGGCCACAGTTGAACTGGTGCTGACACCCGATGCTCGGGTGAAGGTCGCCGAAGATCCAGGAGCACCACCCACCACGCCGCCGCTGGTGCGATACCGGAAGAGATCCAATCTCGGCATAGCTGGAGCAGTCATCGGCATCGCTGGCGCCGCAGTCGCGCTCGCGGGCGTGGTGACGCTGGGGCTCGCTTCAAGCGAAGCGGGGAGGCTGACCCCAGACGAGCGCCACTACCTGCCAGCAGAACAAGTCGAGATTTACAGATCAGCGAAGACCAAAGAAAGCGCAGGTACTCTGATGGCCGGCGTCGGTGCGCTCGCCGCGGTGGGCGGCGGTCTGCTGTGGCTGTTGTCCGAAGATGACGGCCCGATTGAGGTGACAGTGACTCCGATTCCGGGTGGTGCAGCGGCCGTCGTGGGGGGAAGTTTCTGATGCGTGCCTTTTGCTTGCTGCTGGGCGCAATCGCCCTTGCGGGCTGTGTAGGTGGAGTGCAGCCGTGCACCGCCCAGGCTGACTGCCCGGGCGGGCGATGTGACACCCTGGTTGGGGTGTGTGTGATTGTTGGCGCGGGCGGCGGAGGGGGAACTGGCGTTGGGGGTGGTGGCTCCGCCGGAGGCGTAGGAGGTGGGGGTGGAAGTACCGATGCTGGGCAGTGTTGGTTGGGCCCGTGCAGCATTGCGACTCTGTGCGTTGACAGTGCGGGCGGCCATTCTTGCCAGCCGCGGTTTACCGCGCTCGTCTGGAAGGTGCCTCTTTCGGGGGCGATGATTGGCAAGACGAAATCGATCTTCCCTGAAGTCGAGCTGGTGGCTGATGCGCGAAGCGATGGAGGCGGGTACCCGCCCTCGGTTGAAGCGCACCTGCCCGGAATGGGCCGGTTGGCGTTCTCTCGCGTTCTACAGACCAGCCGGTATACCGGAGCGAGTCTGATGGGGAACATGTTGACCGAGGGCAACATCGCGCTCTTTGTTTCATACGACGGCGGCAGCTACGGACTTGACGCGGGAGTCTCGGTGGTGGTCGACAAGACAGACCCCATTCCAACCATTCGGGTTCAGCCGGAACCCGCTCGCCCCGCTGGAGGCGGCTGGGGCGCGGGTGGATGGCGTCGTGACGAACGGCCGCACGTGTTGGTCGAAGTCACCAACGACGACATCTCGGCTGCCACGCTTACGATGGCCCAGACAGCAATCGCCGAAGCACCCGCCTTGGCAGACTGCACGGCGACGATGGCGTGCGCGCTTCCAAGCCGATGTCGTTGCTTTCGATTGGATTTGTCTTCAGCGCCGCTGCCAATGCTCACCGCCAATTTTCCTCTCGCAGCCACGGTGAAGGACAGCGCCGACAACCAGGCAATGGTGACTGGCGCTGTCGGGGTCACCCGATTGCGATGGACGAGAGCTGTGTCGATGGCGGCGCTGAGGTCGGCTCCTGCAGTCTCGAAAGATGGCTATGTTTTGGTCGGAACCGCAGAAGGACTCACCGGCGGGAACTTGCTCGCGCTCAACCCCGACGGGACAACGAAGTGGACTTTGCCGAGAGGCCCCGTCGAGGCGGGGGTCTCAATTGCAAACATTGGGAACAAAGAATACGTCGCTTACGCAACAACGAACGGCGTCTTCGAAGCGGTCAACGTGCTCAACGAGACCGACAAGCTCGGGTCGGACTGCAATTCAGGCGACCCGCTCACCAGCTACAACGGAGGCATCGCGGTGGGTAAGTTCAATGCGGTCACGACTTTCGTCGGAATGAGAAATTCCTCGAATGGGCTCGTCACCCGACTGCAGATGCTTCGAGCCGCGTCCTGCGGCGGAAGCGATGCGCCGATGATGGCGAGCAGCGACGCGTTCAACCTGCTCTGGCCGGCGGCGCCTGTGGTGAGCAACAACATCATCATTCTGCCTGGCAAAAGTGGACACATTCGGGCCTACGACGCGTTCGCGCTTCCTTCGGACCTTGCAATGATAGCCCTCAGTGGATACCCGGTCGACCTCAATGCTTCACTTCCAGGGTTCAATGGCCTCGCGTTGCGCTCGAATGGCAGCAAGGTGGTAGGTGGAGGGGCGGGAGTGGGGCGCTTATTTCAGCATTCGGTCTCGAATCCGACGGCGACGGAATGGAGAATTCCGACAGTGGCTGGAATTGTCGGCGCACCGACGATTCGTGGCGGGCATGCCTTCTTCGGTTACGACCTCTCGCTTCGCCATGTCGAATTGCCAAGCTCTGGGACGCCAATCGTTGCGGTGCAGAGCTTGGCAACCAGCGGCGAGGTACAGACGTTTCCGGTGGCGGGCGACACCGAGTTGTACTCCCTCTCAACCGACGGAACGCTGTACGTCAGCTCGTTCACGCCTCTGGTCGAATCGTGGAAGAACGGCTTCGTAGCGCCCAACTCACTCGCGTCTCCTGCGCTCGATTGCAGCCGCCCGGACAAAGGCGGGGCTGGGAATTCTGGTCGGCCGGGTACGCTCTATCTGCCGCTGGGCAACGGCACCCTTGTCAGCGTCATTGTCGACTCGCGCCGTCTCGACTTGACGGCTGAGTGGCCGAAGTATCAGCGCGATGCCTACAACTCGGGAAACGCAAACTCGGTCAACGAGTTGCTGAATCCGGGCTGCCCCTAGAGAAGCACGCCCGGATTCGCTGCCGAATTCACGCCTGCGACTTGACCGCCTTTACACGCGGTCGCTTCTCTTCAGGTCCTTCGTCATCTTTCGCATCGGGCACGGCTGCGATGACCGACGAAGTGCCGATGCCGAACTTCTCGAGCACCTTCGCTTCGATTTCACGCATCACTTCAGGGTGTTCCTTCAAGTACTCCTTCGCATTCTCGCGACCCTGGCCAATGCGCTCGCCCTTGAAGCCGTACCAGGCGCCGCTTTTCTCGACGATGCCGTTCTCGCTGGCGAGGTCGATGACATCACCCTCTTTCGAGATCCCCACGCCGTACATGATGTCGAACTCGACCTCTTTGAAGGGAGGCGCCATCTTGTTCTTCACGACCTTCACGCGGGTGCGGTTGCCGACGACCTGCTCGCCGTTCTTGATTGCTCCGATGCGACGAATGTCGAGTCGCTGCGAGGCATAGAACTTGAGCGCGTTACCGCCGGTGGTGGTTTCGGGGTTGCCGAACATCACGCCGATCTTCATTCGGATTTGATTGATGAAGATGACGCAGGTGTTGCTCTTCGAGATGGTGCCGGTGAGCTTGCGCAGTGCCTGGCTCATCAGTCGCGCCTGCACACCCATGTGGGCGTCGCCCATCTCACCCTCGAGCTCCGCCTTGGGAACCAGCGCGGCGACCGAGTCGATCACCAACACGTCAATTGCGCCTGAACGAACGAGCATTTCGGTGATTTCCAACCCCTGCTCGCCAGTGTCGGGCTGCGAGAGCAAGAGGTCATCGGTGCGCACTCCCAACTTCCGCGCGTAGCCGACGTCCATCGCGTGTTCCGCGTCGATGTACGCGCACACGCCGCCCTTCTTCTGTGCTTCGGCGACCGCATGCAGACAGAGCGTCGTCTTACCGGAAGACTCGGGGCCGTAGATTTCGATGACCCGGCCCTTCGGCAACCCTCCGACGCCCAGCGCGATGTCGAGTGAAATGGATCCAGTCGAGATGACCTGAACGTCTTTGTTCAGCGGCTCTTCGTTTCCGAGCCGCATGATTGAGCCCTTGCCGAACTGGCGTTCAATCGTGGTCATCGCCAGTTCGATTGCCTTTTCTTTCTCGGGATTCATCGACATTTCGCTTCCCTCGGGGGTTTGGGACTGCGTCGGGACCACTGAACAACCGTTGAGTACCACGAGGTGGCCCTTCTAAACCAGTGGGGTGACATGTAGAGGCCCACCCACCGGCGGTGACCGGCGGTGACACCAGGGTTCTGGCCCTGCGTCGAACGGCAGCACGGGTTGCGATCTCAAAGTATGCGGTCGGCGAACTTGGGGATGAAGCCGGGGCATGTTCGTCGCGAACCAGCCGCGACCACGGCCCCAAGTCTGAGCGGGTGATGAACTCCCAAAGCACTCCTGTCCACGAACGATGGCTCACGAAACTGCGGTACGCGTCGGCGGTGAGCGCGCGGTACTCGGGCAGCCGCCACCCGGGAATGTTCATGAAGTCGTGATGCTCGACGTGATACCCGACGTTGAAGGTGACCAGATTCAGAGGGCCGTAATAGGAATACGTCTCCTGTTTTCCCGAGAACAGATAGTGCTCGTGAACGAAGTGTGCCGCGACCGGGTGAAGTCCGTGGGCGAAGAACATCGATAGGCCCAGGTACAGCAGCGCGGTGGGGCCGAGCAGATGCCATAGCCCGAAGTTGATGCCGACCATCGCGAGTACGTTCGACGCCTCAGCCAGCGACACGCCCTTGGCGTAGGTCGCACCGCGCGCGAGATAAACCATCGGGTACAGCGAGAGCCACAGAAGTTTCGAAAGCCAGCTTTTCCCGATGTGCCGCACTTCAAGTGGCACCGGCAGGTCACTGTCGACGCCTTCCACTCCAAGGTGCACGTGGTGCACCAGATGGTAGCGATGAAACGTCTCGGCGATGGGCAACACCAGAGGCAGGTTGGCCAGCCAAGCCACGGCGCGATTGGCGAGTCGCGTGCGCGCGGCGAGGTTGTGAGCCGTTTCGTGAATGCTCTGGCCCAGCCAGTGCGACAAAATCGCTCCGGGGAACCACGCGAGCCCCACGATGGCGACCAGAGGCAAATCTGCTCGCTGCAAACCCCACGCAGCGACCAGCTGAGTCAGTACGACTGCCGCGGTGACGGCAATGGTGCGGCGGTCGAAACCGAACAGCCGCCGAATCTCGGGGTGCGCGGCGAGGAGTTCGCGCCGACGCCGCAAGTGGGGTTCGCAGTGGGAAGACCGGGTGAACTTCCGGTCGCTCGCCAGGTCTTCGAAGCCGGAGCTGCGCGGCAAGCTGACCACTGAGCCGACCTGCGCCAACACCTGCCAACCCGCACCCGCCATTCCGGCGACTGCGAGCAGGCCGCAGTCGAGGACCCACGAGAGATTGGTCATCGTTCCACGCGCGAAGACGCGGGCTTCGACCCGACGAAAATGGGTGAGCGTCTGGTCGTGGGCGTTCAGGCTGGGGGCATACCGAAGCGCGATGGCGTGGCAGTAGCCCAGATGGCGCCGCTCATCGCAGAGCAGTTGCGCAAAGACCGCCGACGTCTCGGGGTCGACTTCGGCGAATGCTTCGACAAAGAGGGGCAGCTGCGAGACGGCGCGCTCTTCGAGCACCTGCAGCAACAGGTACGCGCGCATCACGTCATCGCGTGTCGAGATGGGGTGCGACATCAGCCCGTCGAGTGCCTGATCCAGCTGACCCAGCATGTCGAGGCTGGCGGGCAGCTGAGGTCGGCCAGCGCCGTTGGCGGTGATGCGTGCTTCGAGCAACGCAGCGTGCCTCGCCTCATCGTCGCGGTGCCGCGTCACCACCCGCGCCAGCCAGGGGTCGTCGTACTTCTCGAGCGCGGCGAAGATGCGGCCCTCGTCGTTGCGCTCGCTGTCGGCAACCAGCGTCAGCAGGTGGGCTCGGCCGGCGGCGGTGGAGACCAGGTGACGCATGAAGTTGAGACCCACCCGGTCGGCGAGGGGCATCGAAGAGGGTGAGGCCGGCCGTCGAGCGGTCAGAAGTGCGGTGGTCATCCGCGAAGGAATACTTTTCTCGTCGCGCGCGCGAATGTGCCGGAAGTCACGTCGGCGTCGGCCGCCAAGGTGTATCGGGCCCCCGCCTCTTCAGTCCCTGGGTCATCAAAACTCGCGATCACAGTGTGTGCATATACACTGTGGCAGTATAACTCTAGTCGGTATTAACTGTCACCAATAGCTGGGCGTTCGGCGAGCTGGGGTTACGCACCTGGGTACGCCACCAGCCGCGCCTGGCCGCAGTCCTCTCAGCTGACCTCCACGAAGCCATTCCGCACGTCGCCGCATTCGAGGTACCGCTCGACCTGC
>JANOHG010001126.1:0-3515 GCA_031406375.1 Archangiaceae bacterium
CAAGCGGCTGCGCGATGCGATCGGGCCGATCGCCACTGCGCTGAGCCAGCCCGTGCAAGACGATGGCGAGCCAGCCGAAGATGATGACGCAGAAGACAGCGATCCCGACAATCCCAATTCGGGAGGAACTCCGCTGGCGAACTGAAGCGCCAGCGGCACTTTTACGTTCGCAGCCGAAGCGGCTGCGTCTAGACCAAATGGATGGACCAACACTCATGCGAACGTGGATTACGTCGCAGGAGTGAACCCACGGCGCAGAGCCACAGCAGGAGGTTGGTCCATCGATTGGTCTAGAACCGTTCGATCTGAAAGTCGTCGTCTTTTGGGGCCGCAGGTGACGCACCGGGCGTCGCCGGCCGAGCAGGCGGAGCAGGCGGAGCAGGCGGAGCGGCTGGCCGCTGCGCCGGGGGATTCACGGGTTGCTGCTGCGCGGCCGGAGCTCCAAGCTGAGCGAACGCCAACGTTCCAGGAATCGGCTTCTCTTCGCCCTCCTTTTGATCGAACCCATCCCAGCTGCTGTCTGAGGTCGAGCTGATGCCCTGGAAGCGCAGTGCGAAGTCGTCGGGGTTCGTCGTCTGCCGCAGCGCCTCTTGGTAGGTGACGAGGTTGTTCTTCACCAGCGACATCAGCGACTGATCGAACGTCTGCATTCCGTAGGTGACATGGCCCTGCGAGATCGCATCGGGGATTTCCTTGGTGCGGTCTTTGTCCTCAATCATCTCCTTCACCCGGGTGGTGACTTTGAGAATCTCGACCGCCGCGACCCGCCCCTTGCCATCTGCGCGGGGAACCAGGCGCTGAGACACGACGGCCTTCAAGACGGCGCCCAACTGCAGCCGAATCTGCTTCTGCTGATGCGGCGGAAATGCCGAGATGATTCGGTTGATCGTCTCGGTCGCGTCGAGCGTGTGCAGCGTTGACATCACCAGGTGACCCGTCTCGGCAGCGGTGAGCGCGGTTTCGATCGTCTCTTGGTCTCGCATTTCGCCGACGAGGATGACGTCGGGATCCTGGCGCAGCGCGCTCTTGAGTGCCTGGCTGAAGCTCATCGTGTCGACGCCGACTTCGCGCTGATTGACGATCGAGCGCTTGTCCCGAATCAAGAATTCGATCGGGTCCTCGATCGTCATGATGTGGTTGGTGTCGGTGGAGTTGATGTGATCGATCATCGACGCAAGCGTCGTCGATTTTCCAGAGCCCGTGGTGCCGGTGACGAGAATCAACCCGCGTTCCTCCAGCGAAATCTTCTCGAGCGCTGGAGGAAGCAACAGCTCTTTGATCGACATCACTTTGAAGGGGATGACGCGCAGCACCGCGCCGATTGTGCCGCGCTGCTGGAAGACGTTGACGCGGAACCGACCCAACCCCGGCACGCCGTAGGCGAGGTCAACTTCGTTGGTCGTCTTGAACTTGTCCTTTTGGAACTCGTTCATGATTCCAAACGCCATGCGGGCCACTTCTTCAGGCGGCAACCGCTTGCCATCCTTCAGCGGTACAAGGCTGCCGTCGACCCGGAACATCGGGGGTAAGCCCGCTTTGAGATGGATGTCAGACGCGCCACCGCGCAGCGCAACCTGCAAGATTTCGTTAAGCTCCATAGTCTCGAGAGCCTATCTCAGAGACCTGGTGACGGCATCGAGGCAGTTCGACGCAGACAGCGAAACGGGAGCCCACATTGCTGTGGACTCCCGGCATCGAAACGCGAACCGAAACGCGCTTAGCGCTTGCTAAACTGGAAGCGGCGACGCGCGCCTGGCTGGCCGTACTTCTTGCGCTCGACGGATCGGGCGTCTCGGGTGAGGAAACCCGCCTTCTTCAATGGCGGCCGGAACTCGGGGTTGAGTCGGCACAGTGCGCGCGACAGTCCGTGACGAATCGCACCGGCCTGGCCCGAGAGCCCGCCACCGCGCACGTTCACCGTCATGTCGATCTTGCCAAACTGTTCGAGCACTTGAAGTGGCTGGTTGATCACCATCTTCGAAGTCTCGCGCCCGAAGTATTCCTCCATCGGGCGACCGTTGATAATCATTTTGCCGGCGCCCGGCTTTATCCACACGCGTGCGGTGGATTCCTTGCGGCGACCGGTAGAGTAGAAACCGTCAGATGCTGACTTGGTGGCCATGGTGTTAGTCCTTTATGCCTTTTTTTCCGCAAGCAGTTGCTTCACGACTGGCTTTTGTGCCCCGTGAGGATGCTTGTCATCAGCGTAAACCTTGAGCTTCGTCATCATTTGCCGACCCAGCGCATTGCGGGGCAGCATCTTCTTGACTGCATTGGTGATCACATCTTCGGGATGACGAACGATCAACTTTTCGAAGGTCGTCGACTTCAGAGCCCCAGGAAAGCCCGCGTTCGGATGCCGGTAATACATCTTGTCAGTCGCTTTGTTGCCGGTGACGCGAACCTTGGCGGCGTTGATCACAATCACGTGATCACCCGTGTCGATCGACGGTGTGTACATCGCCTTGTGCTTGCCCTTGAGCAAGGTGGCGATCTGGCTCGCGGCGCGGCCAAGGACCTTTTCCGACACATCGATCAGGTGCCATGCGCGAACAATGTCCTTCGCTTTGGCGCTGTACGTCTTATGCGGCATTGCTGAAAACTCCGTCTGGCGTCCTAAATGGGACGCGGAAAAGGCGAACCCCTTATGGGGCTGAACGCTCCAAGTCAAGCGCCCCCGCCAGGGCCAATACTGCAGCCGCCGTACAGTGAGCTGCTGCGCGTGGCGACGCCGAAGCTTCGGCGAAGCTCCCATCGCGACGCTGCGCAGCGCACAGTGCCTTCGTCGCATGCACCGCTGGCTTCCGGGCCCGGTTCAGACACATCACGCATTGGCTCAACAAATCCCACGACTCGGCGTGGATCAGCGGAATCAACGCGGCCTCGAGTTGGGCCAATTCACCGCAAAGCGCCGACCCCACCGGCTTCATCAGGTAGTCGGTTTCGATCAGCACCACGTGGGTGAGGTAGTACAGGTGCATCATTGAGCCCTGGGAGAACGCCGGTGGGAACGCGAACACGACCTCGCGCACGCCCACCTTGCTCGCCAGCTCACCCATCAACCAACGCCACAGCGACCCTTCGCGAACCTCAAGCCCCAGCAGGCATCGCCTCAACCCTTCCTCATCGAACGATTCGACGGGAAGCCCGCGCACCGCACGCAGGTAGAGCCCATCGAGGCGTGCCATGGCTTCGTCCCCGTCAAGCTCGGGGCCGAATGCTGTCGAAAGTGCGGTGACAGAAGCCATCGCCACCTTGGACGATGCCGCCAGTGCCTGCTCAGCGAAGAACCGCGGCGCCAGAAACTCGAGCATGTGCAGCGTGAGCGCCAAATCCGCGCGCAGGTAGGATGGCCCGACGACCGGCAGTGAAGGCAGCTCGCGAGAAAAAGGATATTGCCTGGGGCAGCCAAATTCGATCCTATGTGTTCCAGCCCTATCAAATGGTCAAAGATCTCAGGACAGGCTATGAAGTGGGCCAGGTAGCCGCCGTCATGGACGGTGATCTGGACGGGT
>JANOHG010001130.1:0-8005 GCA_031406375.1 Archangiaceae bacterium
TTTCGATCGCCCGCGCGTGGAAATATCTTACGCTGAGTGGTCGTTGCGTTTTTTGCCGACGTTTGAAAGAATCACGCGCAGCGTATTCCGTGTACTTGCGTGCCGGCTGCCTGGCGATGGAAGGAACGTAGATCGTGCAAGAAACCGACGTGGCGACTGAAAACGCGAGCACCGGCCCGAAACGGGAACCGACAGGCAGGCAGTTCGCGACATCGCCTTCGCGATTCGCCAGACTGAGCGTCGCGTGCTCGGGAAGATCATCGGTGCGATTCTCGGCTTCCTGCTGGGTATGTTCTTCGACAACGCCGCGCTGGGTGCGGCGCTCGCGAGCGTTGGCGCGCTTCTCGGTCACCTGATCCTCGATCGCGACTCGATTCCCCTGCCGCGCTCTCTAATGCCTCGGTCGCGCGATGAAATCCTTGGAAAGCCCGCGCAAGTCCCACCTTCGCGGCCCGCTGAAGACCTCGCCCGCGCGCTGTGTCCGATCTTCATCGAGGTCGCGCGCGCCGACGGCGAGGTCAATCAAGCAGAGATCCGGGTCGTGAAAGAGTTCTTCGAAGAGCACCTTCATTTCGCCGGTGACGAGCTCGAGATCGTTCGCGCTGCGCTCAAAGACGCCATCGCGGCTCCTTCTTCAGAACTGGAAGCGCTCGTGAAACGGGTGCGCTCGCAAGTGACGCCTTCCGAACGGTTGCTGGCGGTCAATGCGCTCTACGAGTTGGCGTTGGCCGATGGCCCGCTGTCCCGCGCCGAGAGCGACGCGCTGAAGCGGGTGGTGAACGACTTCAACCTCAGCGAGCAACAACTGCGAGAGATCACCACGCAGCAGCTGGGCAACGGACAAGAACAATATGAGGTGCTCGGGTTGACGGAAGCATCGACCGACGAGGAGATCAAAGCTGCCTTTCGCCGACTGGCGACAGAGCACCACCCCGACAAAGTCGCCTCGCAAAGCCCACGAGACGCAAGAGACGCCGCCGAACGGTTTCGGAAGGTCAAAGACGCCTATGACGACTTGAAGAAGTTGCGCGGGCTTTGACGCGATGGCAGATAAGGCCATGCAACGAGAGCTCATCGACCTTCACATTCATGTGGGTGGCGCCGTCGCCCCGCATATCCTTTGGTCGATCGCACATCAGCAGGGTTTCAAGCTTCCGGTGCGCAACTACTTCGAGTTCGTCGAACTGATTACCAGCCGCCCAGGAAAAGTCGGCAGCCTCGAGGATTACCTGAAGATCATGCATACCTGGACCGAGAAAATTCAAAGCTCGCCCAGTGCCATCGAGAGATCGATTTACGAAGTGATCGGCAAAGAATATCGCGGCAGCAACGTCTCGCAGATTGAGCTCCGCTTCAATCCGATGAAGCGCAACCTGCATTCGGAGCTTGACCTAGATCACATCATCCACGCCGCCCTTCGCGGTATGGATCGCGCAGTGCTCGAGTACGGAGTGCGCGCCTGTCTGATTTTCTGCCTTGCCCGCGAGTTCGACCACAAGCTCAACGCGATCATCGTCGAGAAGGCGATCAAGTACAAAAGTCGTGGGGTCCTCGGCATCGACCTCGCCGGCACCGAGCAAGACGCGATGGAACTGAAGCCCGAGGTCGTCGCCACCTACGAAGATTTGTTCGAACGGGCTCGCAAGGCCGGGCTGAAAACCACCGTCCACACTGGAGAGACTGCCAATACGGGCGCGGAAGGGTTGATCGCCGTGGTCGAACGCCTCAAGCCTCACCGCATCGGGCACGGAATCCGCGCCGCGTACGACGAGTCGGCGATGAAGCTGCTCAAAGCCCGCGACGTCGTGCTTGAGCTTTGCCCAACCAGCAACCTCCACACGCGCGCTGTCGATGGGATCAAAGAGTTCGAGCACATCGTGCGAACCTTCTGGGACCGCGGCGTGAAAATCACCTTCAACACCGACGGCCCGTATCTGCTCGAAACGGACATGCGCAAAGAAATCGAGCTGATCGAGAACAACCGCATCCTCACCTCCGAGCAGATTGATCAGACGCTCGCGTGGGCGCGCGAGTACTCGTTCATTTCCGCTGCCTGAGCCCAGCATGTCAGGTGCACTCTGGCGGTTGACCCGGCCGGCACTTTTCGCTCTCGACGCCGAGACCGCGCACCACGCGGCAATCTGGACATTGTCGCTGTTCGACGGCGCGCCTGAGTTGGCCGCAGTAATCCGGCGCGCGCTGGTCGCTGAACGCGCAGTACTGTCGACTCAAGTCGGCGCGCTGCGGTTTCCCAACTGTGTCGGCCTCGCGGCGGGCCTCGACAAAAACGCCGAAGCGGTGACTGGGCTCTTCGCGCTCGGGTTTGGAGCCGTCGAAATCGGCACCGTGACCCCCCGTGCGCAGCCCGGCAATCCCCTGCCCCGACTGTTTCGAGTGCCATCCGAGCAAGCACTGATCAACCGAATGGGCTTCAACAATGATGGCGCAGCGGCGATCGCCGCCCGCTTGCGCGAACTCGAGTTTCGCCCCGGCCCAGTTGGGGCGAACCTTGGGAAGAACAAGGAAACGGCGATCGAACAGGCGGCTTCCGACTACGTGCGGGCCGCCGAACGAATCGCTTCGGCGGCGGACTACCTGGTGGTGAACCTGAGCTCACCGAATACGCCCGGGCTTCGAACGCTGCAGGAACCTGCGTTGCTCGAACGCCTGCTAAAGGCAGTCCGCGTCGCGGCCGGGCCTTCGATGCCGCTTTGGCTTAAAATCGCTCCAGACCTTTCAGATGAAGCGATCGATGCAGCCGTCGACGTCGCGATCGAATGCGGCCTCGATGCGTTGGTCGCAACCAACACCACGCTCTGCCGGCCTTTCTTTCACCCCTTGGCGGCAGAGGCGGGGGGCCTGTCGGGCGCGCCGGTGCGACAGCGCTCGACCGAGGTCGTGCGCCGCGCCTTCGTTCGGGCGCGTGGGCGGCTGCCGATTGTCGGTGTCGGTGGGATTTTCAGCGGTCGCGACGCGTGGGACAAGATCCGCGCCGGCGCTTGCCTGGTTCAGCTTTACACCGGGTTTGTGTACGGCGGGCCATTGGCGGTGAAGCGGATCCTCGATGAGCTCGAAGAGCTCGCGAAGCAAACCGGCATCACCCGACTGGCCGAAGCGATTGGCCTTTGCGCCTGACGCGTCTCGCGTGCCGGCTCACAACACCTTCTCGCCTTCGATCGGCAGCGCCGAAATCTTCTTCGGGTCGGCGTGACCGTCTTTCGCCCACTGCTTGCCGACGTCGGCCAGCAGCGACGTCAGCACCCGGTCGATCATCGTCTTCAACACATCCCTCGGGCCCGGCAACAGCGCCAGCGCGCGCGCGCCGACGTTCGCCTTCAACCGCGCCGAGGTCGCGGTCTTCTCGAAGAACAGCTCACACAACGCTTCGAGCCTGTCAGGCGCGATCGGCGTCACCTCGAAGACGCCGTCGAGCTCCGCGTGCGCGACCGCCGCGGCCAGCATTCGCTGAGGAGTCAGCTCTGACAGCTTCGCGCCAAACCGCGCCACCGCTTCGGCGGGCGTCGGAGCCAGCAGCGCTTGAAACACCGTGCGCTGTTGACGAACGCGCTGCAGCAGCGCCTCGCTCTCCAACAGCTCGCGCCGCGCCCGGAAAGGTACCGGCTCAGCACCGGGGACTTTCAGCGTCTTCAATGGCCGCTTGCGCAGCAAGGCCAGCAGCGCCGCGGCTTCCTCGTCGAGCGCCAGCCAGGTGTCTGCGAACCGGGCCATTGGCTCGCTGGCCATTCGCTCGACTTGTCGCTTGAGCTGCAAGGTGAGCGAGAAGCCCAACTGAAACGTCTTCTTCAGCGTATGCGTTCGGACCACGTCGCTTGCCTTCAACGGGTCGCCGCCGCATAGGTGCTCGAGGCCGAGGTTCAAATAATCGCGCGCATGCTCGCTGATTCGCCGGATCGCCAGCGGGTCTCCTGGTTCGGCTCCCTCGGCCACCAGCGCGCAGTTCACCAGGTACCGCACTTCGGCTTCGAGCACTTGGCGCTCGTGGGCATCGAGGCCCTTGAACGCCGCCTCGACGTAGTCCGCACGCACGTTCGGCTGCGCCAACGAGTCCGAGAGAAGTGCCGGCGCGAGCTTGGCAGGATCGAGCCACGCGAACAGCTTCACTGCCTCTTCCAGCGGAGGAAAACCAAGGTCCTGCAGCCGCGATTGTCGAAACTGGTAAGCGGTCTCTTCGAGTTCGGTCGGCAGTTCCCACTTCACTGCCTCGAGGAAGCGGGCGAACTCGAACGGGTTGGCTGCGATCAAGTCATTGGTGAGTCGCCGCAGCGCCGCTTCATCGACCCCGTCGACGAGGAACTCGAGCAGGTAACGGCCTTCGGGCATTTCGAGGGTGATGCCCTCGGGGTTGGCGTCGGGGTCTTCCTCGAGATCGTAGACGCGAGCCAACTTCTTGTAGACGAGCTCGATCAGCTCGGCGTCGAGCGCGCTCAGCTTCTTCGCGTAATCCTCTTCGTTGTCTGGATCACGACCCGCCTGAAGCCAGCGCAGGACCTCGAGGGGATCGACGCGGTCGCGGCTCCATACCGCCAGGTCAAGGTAGGTACGAAACTGCTCGGGGGTCGACAGCTGCACCACTTCGGCAGAATCGGCGAGGCCAACGTCGAGAATGGTGGCGTACACGTCTTCGGCGGGAATCGAACGCACCAGCGCCCGGCCATCGACTTCTTCCAACATCGAGTCGACCCGCGCGCGTGGAGACAGCTCGCTGAGCCGTCGAACCAAATCCGCGCGGGTTGCCTGCCGCTTCTCGAATGCCGAGCTCAAGTCAGTTGATGGTTCCGGCACATGCCGACACGATTCTAAAAGACTTGAGAACCGGTGTCGTCATGCCGTCGGTGGAAGAGAGAACGAATTCGACGCGAAGGTGTTGCGCCTTGGGCACCATCGCGCCAATCAGATCCGCGGGTGGGGTGGTGAACGGTCCAAACCGTGGCGCGGTCGGAAGATCCGCCACCTGGTTGGCGACCCGCACGTAGACTTGCACGCTGGTGTTCACGGGCACATCGGCATCCCAGATCACCTGCCGCCATTGCGCCTCGGGACCGCAGCCCTTGAAGTCCCGGCGGTAACTGCCACGCGGAGCGGTGAACTTGCGCAGCTGGTAGCCGGTGAAGTCCGAGTAGGTATAGAGCCCAGCGGGCTGCTGTGCGGTGCGGGTAATCGTGCCGGTGACTTTGTCGATCTTCATCACGTTGCCGCTCGAGTTATTCACCCAGGGGTGACCATCACCGTCAATGCCAACCCCGACGCTGGTGTTAGTGACCGCATTGGTCGCATCGATGAAGTCCGCGGTTCCGAACTTTCCAATCACGCCCGTCTCGGCGTCAAAGCGAATCAGCTGCGCCACTGCGCCCGACGAATTGACGTCGGCTGACATGTACACATTGCCTTTGTCGTCGGCGGCGATGCCCCGGCCTCTTCCCAGCGAAGTCGAGATCTGACTCACCGCCCCGCTGAAGTCGAACCTCGTCCAAGTCGTCGTTGCGTGGTCGTAGCGGCACGCCACGCTTCCCGCACTGAAGCCCGCCAACCAGACGCGATCCTTGCCGTCAATGCCCAGAGCGTACGCGCCGCAGGCCGTCCCCGCGGGAGGCTTGATTTGATCATTCACCAGCGCACCGGTGGCGGTGTCCACCAATGCGAGCCAAGCGGCGCCCGGGTACACGACCCAGAGCCGCTGTTTGCTATCGACGATTGCTCCGTAAGGCCCGAAGTCCAAAGTGATTGACAGATTGCCCGTGGCGTTCACCGCCACAGGCTGGCCGTTGGAAGAATCGAGCTTGTGAATCGTGCGGTCGCGGTACACGCCCGCCCAAACGTACCCACTGGAGCTTTCGATGCCACCTTGCGAAACGGCGAGCGCGCGAACCGCGACTTCAGCGCCCGCCGGTGGTCCAACGGGCGTTGAGAACACCACGCACTCGTCGTACTGCAGCGGGTTGGCCCAATCGGTGGGGGTGATCATTTCCGCGCCTGCGATCTGCCCGTCGTTATTGAGGTCCTTGCTGGTCTCGATCATTCCGTTCGCGTTTCGGTCGATGCAACCGGTGGCGTCGTTGGCGATCTTGGTCACCGAACCCTGGATTCCCGGCGCGCGGTTGGCGACCCAGACGTCACCGTTCAAATCGAGCGCCGTACGGCTGGGCTGATTCGACGCATTGCCACGAAGTTGATTGTCTCGAGCGCCCGCGCACGGCAGGCCTTTGGGCAAACCCAGCGCCGAGTAACAATCGCGGGGGACAACCGACCAATAACGGCCAACTTCCTTGCCGGTACGGGTGTCGTACTTGCTCACCCACCCCTCCGAATTGTTGGCAATCCACATGAAGTAGAACTCGGTCGACCCCGAGTTGAGAACAATGAAACCGTTGGGATTGAGCTTCACACCACTGCCCTGCTCATCGCCGCCACCGTCGGTCGAGCCGCCATCGAGGTTGAAGCTGCCCGGAGGAACGTGGATGGTGATGGTGCCATCACCGGCGTCGACTCCTTCACCGCTTCCCCCTGTTCCACCGTCGCTCGGCCCGCCGTCGTTCCTGGTTGGCCCGCCGCAATTGCAGTTGCAACCAACAAGGCTGAACGTGACGAGGGCGAAAAGAAAGTGACGAGTCCGACTCATTGGCGCGAGTGTGCGTGGTCGCTCTAGACCGACGCAAGCAGGATGTCCCACATTTCCCCATGCCCGATGCCTTCGTGTGACGAGAAACCAATCACCGTACCAGCAGGCAACTCGAGCAGCTTCTGCAACTCGAGCACCCGCGGCTTGCGACGCGCCTTGTTAAGGCGATCGATCTTCGTCGCCGCGACCAGCAGCTTCGGCTTCTGCGCCACCAAATAGTCGAGCATCTTCAGATCGTCGGACGTGGGCCCCACCTCAGCATCGATGATGGTGACGATCACCTTCAGATCGCGGCGCGTCTCGAGATACTTCGAGATCATCTCCTGCCAGTCTGCGCGGTCGGTCTTCGACGCCTTCGCAAAGCCATAGCCTGGCAGATCGCACAGGCGCACGATCCGGGTTCCCCCCTTGTGAGCGAGCGTGACGTCGAAGAAATTGAGAGTGCGCGTTCGACCAGGAGTGTGAGAGACACGCACCAGCTTCTTGCGCATCGCAAGCTTGTTGATCATCGACGACTTGCCGACGTTCGAACGGCCGACGAAGGCGACTTCGGGCGCAGGCGAGGTCGGGTAGCCTTTCGGCTCGGTCGCAGTGGTAACGAACTCTGCCGAAAGGATGCGCGCGCTCAAGGGGCCTTCTCGACCGCGGCTGCTTTCTTCGCCCTGGCGGCAGACCAGTGATCAATCGCCTTCAGCTTGGCGACGAAATCGAAGGGCCTGAGCGAAGGAGAAGAAGCGTCATGGCAGGTGCGGCAGCCTTTCTCTGACGGGTCGAGCAGACCGACGAGGCGCGCCAACTCAGCATCCTTCATCACGTAGGCAGCGACGTAGTACTGCCCGCCTCCATGGCAGTTCTCACAGCTGACACCCGCAACACGCTGCTCGGCTTCGTTGGGCGAATGGCACGACAAACACCGGGCATCTTTTTGTGCGGCAAGAGTCAATGAGTCCTTCGCCCGAGCATGGGGCGACAGCTTCCAGGCTGCAAAAGCATCCAAATGGCAGCCCTGACAGCTCTCCGGGCCCAAGAAGTCGAACGCGAAACCGATCGTCGAAGCGAGCGTGAGTGTGAGGCCAAAGCCGGCTGCCAGCGCACGCGAACGCATTTCCCCATCGAGGTACCACGCTTCGAGACAACCACGGATGGAATTCTCGAACGGCGTGCGATGATGCGCCGCCATGCGTTCGCTGACTCTCTTCCTGCTGGTGATGTCTGCCGCCTCTTGGGCCAAGCCTTGGAATGGAATCGACCCCGGCACGAGCGCGCGTGCCGAGGTGGTGGCGACGTTCGGCGAACCATCGAAGGTGACGATGCTGGGCAAGCAAGAAGTGCTGACTTACCTGAAAGAGAAAGCGATCAAAGGCAGGG
>JANOHG010001155.1:0-4550 GCA_031406375.1 Archangiaceae bacterium
CAGGCGCGAACGGTACCTTTCGGCTCGAGAACGTTCCGGCGGGCAACAACATCCCGCTCGTGATTCAGCTGGGCAAGTGGCGGCGGCAGGTGGTGATTCCAAAGGTGACCGCGTGTCAGGTGGCCGCGCTGACCGATGTGGGGCTGACGCGACTGCCGCGCAACAAGTCCGAGGGCGACATCCCCAAGATGGCGATCGCCACCGGAGGCGCCGACCCGTTCGAGTGTCTGCTGCGAAAAGTTGGGCTCGATGACGCAGAGATAACAGCTCCCTCGGGAACGGGCCGGGTGCATTTCTATCGCGGGCACACCGGTCGCGATCTCGCGACGCCGGCCCCGCGCTCGAATGACTTGTGGACGAACCTCAACACTCTGAAGCAGTACGACGTGGTGATGCTGCCCTGTGAAGGAACGGCGACCACCACCGAGGTTCCCAAATCGGATCCCGCGAAGCAGAACATCATCAACTACACGAACGCGGGTGGCCGCGTGTTCGCGACGCACTACAGCTACACCTGGATTCAAAGTGCGCCGATGCCTTTCCCTTCGGTGGCGAACTGGAATCTCGTCGGCGCGGATCCGGTGAATCCTTTCACGAATCCCTACGACGTCAGCATCGACACGACGTTCTCGAAGGGCGGTGCTTTCGCCGACTGGTTGGTCGCCGTCCAGGCGTCGACGACCCGCGGCACGTTGAGCCTGCGAGAGACGCGTCACAACGTGAACTCGGTCAACAGCCCCGCTGCGCAGCGCTGGCTGTACGCGACCAACCCCCGCGCGAACTCGCCAATCACGACCCATTTCACCTTCAACACTCCGGTGAGCAACCTGACGGCAGACGCGGGGGCGCCCGCGCAATGCGGTCGCGTCGTCTTCAGCAGCTTTCACGTCTCGGCCAACGCGCTCGACCCGGCGCAAACTTCGTTTCCGACGCAGTGCAAGAACGAGCCACCGTCGGCGCAGGAGAAGGCGTTGATCTTCATGTTGTTCGATCTCACCGGCTGCGTGCAGCGCGACGACGAGCCGATCATCAACTGAAAATCAGCGTCCATCTTGCCGAACGGACTGGGTTGATCGCGGGCGGCTTCTTCCAACGTGGTTGGCAAACTTCCGGGTGAACCTTGGAAGGGAAGCTGAAGCCAGCGACAGCGTTCGACTGCGCTGCGAACGTGCTGCACCAGTTTCACATGCGTACAGCGCAGCCATCGCACCCCTGTCGGGTCGGAACATGCGACCCGTTCGGTATTCAGCGCGCGCGGCGCGGCCCTGGCTGCGCCATCAACGATTGCATTGATGGCACTTGGCTGTAAGTCGTCGAAACGATTTGCGCCGGAGCGTCGAACGGGACGATGAACGTCTAACCATGACGAACACCCGCACAGACGCGCCCACGGGGCCGACGCCACGAGGCCGGCTCGAGGATTGGTGGCACGGCGGCCAACGCATCGCCCTCCCCATCGGCCCCCGAGGCGAAACCCCTCAGGTACTGTGTCGAGTCGACGGGCATGCTGGTCCGTGGCTCGTGATGATCCATGGGTTTCCGACCTGTTCGTTCGACTGGGCCGAGCTCGTCCCCGAGCTGTCGCGAAGCTGTCGCGTGCTCACGTTCGACTTGATCGGCTATGGAAGGTCAGACAAGCCAGCGGGCCTCGCGTACTGCACCGAGCTACACGCCGATACCGTCGAAGCCCTTCTGCAGCACTTCGACATTCGAAGCGCTGAGCTCGTGGCACACGACATCGGCACGGCGGTGGCACAAGAACTGTTGTGTCGCCACGACGCGCAACGCATGCGCGCGCGCCTCGACGGCATCACGTTTCTGAATGGCGTTGTCTTCGTCGACCACTATCAGCCGCGCCTATTGCAACGGCTGCTTTCGAACCCGGTCATCGGGCCTGTCATGTCGGCGCTGAACGACGAGAAGATTTTTGCGCGCTCATTCCGTCGCGCCTTCGCCGAAGAACACCTTCCGGACGACGCAACTTGCCACCTCTACTATCAGGCGATGCGCGAGCGGGGAGGTCAGAAGCAGCTGCATCGCCTTGCGTACTACGTGAAAGAGCGGCTTCGCGAGGGCCCGCGCTGGCAGGCGGCGCTCGTCGCGACGCGCGTTCCTCTGCATTTCGTATGGGGCATGGCGGACCCGTACGCAGGGGCCTTCGTGGCCGAAGACATCGCTCGCTACTTGCCCGGCGCCCCGCTGCGCAGGCTGGCCTCGGTCGGGCACTTTCCGCAGCTCGAGGCGGGCCGCGCGGTCCTCGACGAGCTCGCGATTGCCCAGAAGCGGATCGAAGCGGCGCTACAGGGTGCTTGACCTCGCGGGCTTGCATTTCACGATCAGGGCACGCTCGCGTGCCCTTTGGGGTGGAAGATCCCGTTCGCTGGCCTGCAAGCGGAACCGGAGCCACCGCGTGCTCGGCGCGCCGCACGAAGGAAACGTGCCGAGCGACGTCGCGATCGCGGCGCCGCAATGGGTGCAAGCGAAGGATGTCGTCATGTGGATACCCCGCCGCAGTATCGGTCAGCTCCCTTCGAACGGAGCGAAACAGCTTGTCAGGGGCTGGCGGCTTCGGCCTTGACCTTGAGCGCCGCGAGCCAGGCTTTCAGCGAGGCGCTGAGCTTTTCGTCCCCCATCATCATCGACACTGCGAAGCCGTCGAGCGACTCCTGGGTGACGACCCGGCACTTGCCTGGGCTCACCTCTTCAATCGTCCAGACGTGAACCGCTTTGATCCACAGCATCGAGCCGACCCACGCAATCGTTCGTGGACTGGCGACGACCACCAGCTCGGACGTGATCGCCGGGCTGCCTCCCCAACGAAACGTGCTCGCGGGCGCCAGCGGGCCGGTGAGCTTCGAGTGCGTCAGCTGCGGAACCCAGTCCTTCCAGCCGTCGATGTTCGAGAGCGTCGTCCAAACGACCTCGGCCGGTGCGGCGATTTCCAGTTCCTGTCGCGCTTTGACCCTCGCGTCCGGCTGAATGGTTGATTCCGAGGCGTTGCGACGAAGGTTTTCCATTGAGGCTCCACAGGAGAAGAAGAGGACGGTGAAAGCGGCGGGAACAAGGTAGCGGTTCATGCACGAAAGGTATCGGCGATGCGCATAGCGGAAGTCGCCCAGCGCGCCATATTAATTGACCGCGCGCGCCAACCGCTCAGCGAAGCGCGTTGCGATATGCGACGGGCGTCTTCCCGGTCCACCGACGAAACGCGCGGTGAAATGCGCTCGGCTGAGAGAAGCCCAGCTCGAACACGACTTCGCCCAGGGGAACCTGCCGATCTCCCATCATTCGCAGCGCCTGCTCGCGTCGAAGGCCATCGAGCAGGGCGGCCGGGCTCGTATCGAGCTCTCGCAGTCTTCGCTGTAGGGTGCGGGTGCTCATGCCGAACTTGCGCGCCAAGGCGGCGGCGTCGAGCCCACCCGCCGGCAGCGCCTGCGCCTGCTCTGACCGCACGCGATCCACCCATGTCACGGCCGGCTGTTGTGCTTTGACTTCGTCGGCCTGACGCCGCAGGACGCTGAGCAACCCCGCGTCGGCGAAGAGAACCGGCAGCGCGAGCGCATGCGCGGGAACACTCAGCTCGGTCTGTTCGGCCGAGAAGACGAGCGGACAGCGAAACAGCCGACGGTGCTCAGCCAGGTTGCGAGGAGCGGCGTGGATGAAGCAGATCTTCCTTGGGGTCCAATCGCTACCAACGAGCTCGCGACCCATCCGAAACCACGTCGCGACCAGAAACTCGGCCAGGAGGGCGGGCAGCGTGCCCAGGCCTGGAGGAAGCCGATGCAGCAAGCGGGCGCCTCCGGAGTCGACCTCGAGCTGCAGCGCAGCCATGTCATGCACCAGGCAGTAGTAGCGAACCATCGTCTGGTAGGCCTCGGCCAGCGTGCCCGAAGCGCGCAGCAGGTGGCCCATCAGGTCGAGCTCTTTGAGGTTCAGCTGCTGCGCGATGCGCAGCCCTGCTGTGGTCGAGCCATCCAGGCGCGCGATCTCGGCCCAAAGGGCGAAAGACACGTCTTGAGGCACGCGCTGTTTCCAGTCGGCAAGCTGCTGTGACGAAACACCGCGCGTGGCGAGCGCAGGTGCGACGTTGAGGCCGATGCGAGCGCAAGCCGAGACAATCGGAGCCAGCGCGCGAACGGAAATCGTGGCTCCACTGACTGGCATTGGACCTCCGAGACTACCAACACTGATCGCGCGTCGTCGTCGACCCGGTGAAGGGCGACGTGCGCTGAAATCAACGGCGCTCACGCACATCAGCTTTCCGCGAAAGGCGGGGGCGAGCAGCGCGTCATCGGGGATGCTGTCCGCGCCGACACGAGCACGGTTGACCTTCATCCGTCGGGGGCTCCAGAGTGAGTCACATGTTCAGGTCAGCGATCGCTGTTTGCGTGGCGGTGACGGCCGGATGTCAACCAGCGCCGAAAGGGTACGACCCGCGAGACATCCGCGGCAACTACGCGCTCACCTACGACAACAAGCTGAAGATCCGCCTCTACCTCGGCGGCGGCGTGCGCGAGCAGACGGTGAACGGCTACGGCACCCTGATCGAC
>JANOHG010001209.1:0-2757 GCA_031406375.1 Archangiaceae bacterium
GGCAGCGGCATCAGGAGAAGGAAGAGAAGGGCAAGAAGTTCCACCGGATCGAGCGCAGCTACGGCTCGTTCCTGCGGACCTTCACGCTGCCTGACAACATCGACGACAAGAGCGTTCGCGCCGACTTCAAGGACGGCGTGCTCAACGTTCGCTTGCCGAAGTTGGTGACGGCGAAAGCGAAGGCAATCGAGGTCAAGGTTTCCTGAGCGAGGGCGAGGCGGCCCGACGAGGACATGAGCCAGAAACACATTGTCGTCGTTGGGTCGCACTTCGCACAGGTTCACCACAGCTATCGAGCTCTAGCGGGCCCCGGTCTCAACTGAAGGCGTCGATCCGACGCCCGGTTTGCATGTGCCCTGAGCCCGCGCAGATTCTGCGCCGAGCGATTTCGACACCCGTGGATTGCGTGCCTCGCGGTCGTCGTGCTCAGGGATGCTGTTCAGGCCTCAATCGCTCGGGAGACATCAAGAATGGCAGCTCGTCGAGCGAGATCACCCCTTGTCGTACCAGCTCAAGCGCGTGTTCGCGCAAGACCGACAGGCCTTCTGCCACGGCCAGCGCACGTAACTCGTCGAGGGGAAGCTGGTGCGAGATGCCTCGTCGCAGCGCCGGGCTTGAGGGCAGATACTCCAGAACGGCGACCCGACCGAAGACGCCATGCCATCCACACTGATGACATCCTCGACCTGTGAAGCAGCTGAGGTCCGGCGGCGGCCCCGACGGAAAGACCTCGCGGACGAGCGCGGGGTCGGGCACCGCCGGGTACCGACAACCCCCACAAATGCGGCGGGCCAACCGCTGAGAAATGACGCCCAACAGCTCACTGGCACTGGAGTTGGGGTGCATCCCGAGATCAAATAGCCGTTGCAGAGTGTCGACTGCTTCGCCTGCATGGAGCGTGGTGAGCACCAGATGGCCCGTTTGAGAAGCGCGAATCGTCTCAAGAGCGGTCTCCTGGTCGCGCACTTCGCCGATGAGAATCACATCGGGATCCTGGCGAACGAAGGCGCGCATCGCGTTCGCGAACCCGAACCCGACCTCGACATGCACTTGCGTCTGCTGAACGTTGGCGACCGTGTATTCGATCGGGTCTTCGATCGTGATCACCTTCCTGGAAGCATCGGCTGCGAGAAACTGGAGCCCGGCGTAGAGCGTGGTCGACTTTCCGCACCCAGTTGGCCCCGCGACGATCAGCAGCCCCGAGGGCGCCTGCAACAGTCGGCGATACGCGCGGGCGAGCGGTTCGGGGAAACCCAGTCGATCAATCGTCAGCAGTTCGACGCTGTGTGGCAACAGGCGCATGACCACGTGCTCGCCATGGTGGGAAGGCTGCGTCTGAACGCGCACGTCGAAGGATTGCTCGCCGGCAGAAACGGTGAATCGGCCTCCTTGTGGAACCCGACATTCGGCGATGTTCAAACCGGCTCTGACTTTGATGATGTTCACGATCCCCCGGCACTGCTCTGCCGAGAGCTGAAAGTGGTGGATGTCGCGCAGGTCGCCATCGATTCTCAAGCGCACGCGTATCCGCGAACCGTATTGCTCGAGGTGCACATCGCTGGCGCGCTCGCCGATTGCGTCGAGCAGAATCTCTTCGAAGAGAGCCACGATCTGCGGGTGGCCTCGTTCGCCGGCCTCAAGCAGGTCCCCAGCGCGGACGGCTGGTTCCTTGGCCTGTTTGGCACCGACCTGACCCAGGGAAAGGGCCATCCGAAGGCGGCGAAAGTCGGTCGGAGTCACGATCCACGGCTCGATTGACTCCACTCCGAACGAGGTCGCGAGCTCGGGCCACTGCACCCCAGTCACAGTCGTCGCCGCGATCACGCGCCGCTCCCGACGAAAGATCGGCAGGACGCGCTGCGTGTCGAGGAATCTTCGCGACACGCCTGAGAAGAGCGAGGGTTCGGCGACGTCGAAGAGTTCTTCCGCGACCGCGAACCGCATCCCGTTCTCCTGGGCGAGGGCCTTGGCCTCAGCGTGCTCCTTCGCCCATGCCTGGTCCGTGAAGGCCGCGGCTACCGGGGAAGCGGATTGAGTCCTCAGCATCGAAGAGTCCGTGATGAACGCGGCGGCCAATGGCGAGGTCATCCCGACCGACCGAGCAAGATGCGCTGCTTTGGCTTGTAGGGGGTCGGTTTCGTCATGGGTCGAAACGCTTCAAGCAGCGTTCCAGCCGGTGGAGCCGACCACGTCAACGCGCCACCAGAACCGACTTCTTGCAAATATGGACGAGCCGATCAGGCCCGGCACGGAGCTGGAGACCGGGGGAAGTGCAGAAGGTGCACCCACAGCAACCTTGCGCAAAGCACGATCTGCCGCGGCTCATTGACGGCTAGCAGCGGTCGCGGCCGGCAGAGGCGAGCGACCAGTGGGCGCTCGGAGCAGTGAGGGCAGATGCTCGGCCCTCAGCGTGGCAGCGTCGCTCGGGCGCGACACGCGACGTAGCAGGCGGCGAGAAAACCGCGCGCGAACACCGGGCGAAAGAGCTTGCGGTAGAGCAGCCCCAGCCCGGGAGCGGCGGCGATCATGTCAGCGATGCTCCACATCTCTTCGTGTGCGTGGATTATCGGTCTCACCTCGCCCTCTTGTCGCGCCAGAGTGAAGTCGTAGACGAGGATCGTTCGCAGTGGGTACGGCCGTAGCCACCGCACCGGGGTGAGGTTCATCACCCCGTCGACCAGCGCCCGTCCTTTTTTGCCCGCATCGTCGACCTGAACGCCGACCTGGGAGACGACGAAGTTGAACGAGAAAAGGGTG
>JANOHG010000028.1:0-2910 GCA_031406375.1 Archangiaceae bacterium
GCAGGTCACACACGCAGCGCCGTTCACTCCGCATGCTTCAAGCGTCTTGGGCGAACAGGTCGGACCGCTGCAGCACCCGCTCGGACACACGGATGCGTTGCATCCAGTGCACACCCCAGTCATGCAGCTTTGGGTGCCACAGCTTTGACAGTTTGCACCACCGGATCCACAAGCCGCTGTGTCCGATCCTGAACGACACAGATTGCCCTCGCAGCACCCGGCGCACGAAGAGTTGGTGCAGACGCATGCGTTGGATTTGCACTCGAGTCCGGCGCCGCAGGTGGGGTCGCAGCTTCCAAACGCTCCTGCAGCGGTGCAGGTTTGCTGATTGTTGCAGCCTCCTGCGCAGGGGCGAGTCTGCCCGACCGTGCACTCAGGGCCGCTTCCTCCCGCCCCACCCCCGCCCCCAAGCATCATCCCGCCGCCTCCGGAGCCGCCTCCGATTCCGCCTCGACCACCGCCGACGCCCGCATCGCTTCCGGACCCGCCACCTGACCCGCTTGCCACGCAAAGGTTGGTCATCGCGTCACAGACTGCGTCAGCCCCACAACCCTGAGCGCACGTACGAACGCGCGGACTGCATCCGGAGACGAGAAGCACCCACACAGCACAGAAGATCAATTTCATCACGGGCCCAACGCATATCAGCAGGTTCTTCAAGCTCAGTCATTGTTCGCATCAAGACCGGCCGGCGTTTCGCTCCTGTGTCCTCTCTCGAACGACCGCCTCGAAGTCTGAGTGCAACTTGGGCAGCACATGCTTCAGGGCGAGGAACTGTTCACGCATTGCCTCGCCCCTGGGCAGCCGGGTGAGGTGAATGGTGAGAGTGCACAGCGCGGCCGGGCGTTCTCTTGCCAACGTCTGCAACACTTCGACGGCCTCCCTCTCTTCGGCAATCGAACCGTGCAGGTAGGAGGCAACGTCGACCTCAAGCGCGCGCATCCATCGGCTGAAGGGGTTGCCGAGCAGCACGCGCAGCTCAGTCTGCAGCGACACCAGCACCCTCCCGCCTCGCTGAAGGCAACCGCGGGCGATGAAGCCATGTTCCCACCCATGACCGCTGGCGACTCCGACATCGCCGGGCGAAGGCCCTAATCCGCGAATGCGCTGGGAAAGCGGGTCGCCCTGCTCCTCGAGGAAGTCGGCCCAAACTTCCCAGCGCGCATCGTCCTGCGGCGCTGCGTCGATCATCGCGCGCATATCCGCATCGCAAGGTTTCCACCCTTCGACTCCGAACCGAAACACCACCTCGCCATGGCTGTGGCCGCCGAACCGGATGAGGTCGTTCGGCTCGAGCAATCTGCGGCCACCCACGTAATGGGTGTGGTTGATCCACGTCCCGTTGCGTGAACCCATGTCATCGAGCCACCACCTGCCAAGCGCGCCGAACTCGAGCAGCACGTGCTTGTCCGCAACCGCAGGATGATGAAGCTTCACCACCGACGCGTGCTGGAGGCCAATAAACTGGCGCTCGCGCTGGTATGCGAGCGGATGCTTCGAGACCACGTGGCGGTCGGTTCCTTCAAGGCGCTCGAGGAATGCATGGCGGTGCGGCACGGGTCACATCTTGCGCTCAGATGGGTGCCCACTCCACTCGCAGCGAGAGCGGGAACAACTGTTCGAGAGGTGGGCCAATCGCTCCCAGCAGCCGCACCACCCGAAGACTCGCCGGCGCCGAACGGATGATTGCGGACGCGAGCGCGTCAAGTGGAAGCTCGCCGAACGACGGCACATCCACCTCAAGCACCCGCAGCAGACGGACCACCGGCTGCGCGAGCACCGCGTCAACCACCTGCGCTTGAAGCTCTTGCGCCAGCCCGAGGTTGCGCAGCGTCAAGGTGTGCACGAAGCCGAAGCGGCACGTGAACGTCACCGTTTCGTCTGCGCGCATCCGTTCGAGAAAGCCCAGCGGCAACACTGGACTCGTTCCAGCCACGAGCATCTGCTTTCCTGTCTCATCGCCCAGTTCCTGGATCGCATCGGAAAATACCAGCCACGCTGCGTCGCTGTCGTCGCCCTCGGCAAGCCTCTGCGCGTGCGCGTCCCAGCGCGGATCTCCTATTTCCTCGGCGAAGCGAAACTGCTCTTGCGCGTCGACGTAGAAAGCATCCCCGGAATCCAGCCACCGAGCGGTCTTCATCAGCGCCTGATTCATGAAGAGCCCCTGGGTGCCACCCACGTTCGCCACCTGCCATCGTCCGTTCAACCGGCTCAGCGAAAGATGCCGACGCGCATACCAACTTCCAGGCCGACGCAGCGTCGCGAACGGCGCCGAGCCGATCACGAGCTGCGTGAAGCCATCGAGGCAGAACCGTTCGGTTCGCCCCATCTTCGCGTTGTCGACATCGAGCCAGGTGCGCTTCACTTTGGTTTAGATTGCGGCCGCTTTGTGGCGCCGCTTTGTTGATCGCTATTGCACCGTCGACACCCGAACGCTCGGCCTGTTCCGACTCTATTTCGGCCTCTTGCTGCTGACGAACCTGTGGGGCCGCGCAGCTGTCGATCAGAACCTCTGAACGGTTGCTACCCTTCGGACCTCAACAGCGCGGCGAGGAACAAGCTGTAGGTGAGCTGCCCCACGGGGCGGCCTTCGCGCCGCGCCTGCTTTCGCAGCGCTGAAGGCAGCGAGCACACCGACTCATCCGACGCGTCTTGCATCCGTGCGTAGCCGCGTGGGGAATAACCGACCACCTTCCAGCCAGACGAAGCGAGCGCTTTGCTCAGGTCGTGGGTGAGCTGATGGTGCACGGCTTTGTTGAGGGGAAGCGGGTCGGTATCCGGGTTTGGGCTATGCCACCCGCTCTCGTCGCTTCGCCACCCTGAGCCGATGAGGTAGTTCAGCTTTCGCGCAATCGAGAGCCCACCCACGTGGCGCTCGAGCCTCACTGTCCCGTGCGCCCGTGGGTTCGC
>JANOHG010000039.1:0-5013 GCA_031406375.1 Archangiaceae bacterium
TGGCTCGCGCTGGTGCTGCCATTCGCGGCGCACTTCTTCATTCAGCAAACGCGCACCGGACTTCGGCTGCGCGCGGTAGGAGAAAATCCCCAAGCCGTCGCGGCGGTGGGGATCAACGTCAACCGACTGCGCTTTCGAGCCGTGATTTCTTCCGGGCTGCTGGCCGGGCTCGGTGGAGCAGCCCTGTCGACGGCGACGCTGGATCGCTTCGAGCATCACATGCCAGCCGGGCTGGGCTTCATGGCGGTCGCCGCGATGGTCTTCGGACGATGGACGCCGCTGGGGGCTGCGGCAGCTGCCGCATTCTTCGCCTTCGGAAACGCGCTGCGCATCGGGCTCGCGTCGTCGGCGCCTGGCCTGCTCGAGGTGGTCCCTCAAGGGTTGCTGCTGGCGTTGCCTTACCTGTTGACGCTGATGGTACTGGCGGCGCGCAAGCCTTCTGCAGCTGCTGTTCCGGCAGCGCTCGGAACGCCCTACAACTCTGAACTTCGTTGATTGAAGACACCGAGGATCTCAACCGCCATGCTGCTCACCGTCGCAGCTCAGGGGTCACCGACATGCGCGTGCGTTAGCGCCGCAGTGGCCTTGCGGGCTGCGCGCGGCGAGACCCGTTCTCCTTGCAGGAAGCGTGAAATCGCCTCGGTCACCAGCGGCGCGGCGAGCAGGCGGTTGTGGCCCAGACCTTCGGTGGTGAGCAGCTGCCCGTCAGCCAACGACCAGCTCCACGCTTCCCCTTCGATGAATGCCACTTCTCTATCCGCGCGGTCGTGGACGACGAGCGTGGGCAGGCCAAGATGCTGCGCGAGCTGAGCGATCTCGAGATCGCGCAGCCGCACCCCTTCGTCTTTCTCGATGCTTCGATTCATTCGTTCGCCGACGTCGTCGGCGATTCCCATCGACCTCCAGGCCGACGTCAAAAATTGAATCGGGTGCGCAGGAGGAGCAACCATCACCAGACGGTCAACCGGCAAACCCTCACGAATCGCATACGCCGCCGCCGGACCACCCAGCGAGTGCGCGACAACTGCATTGACGTTGCCGACGTGCTGGCACACCGCGCTCAGCGTTCGCGCCATGCGAGGAAGGTTGGTGGTGCTTCCCGAGCTGTTGCCGTGCGCTGCTTGATCAAACGCGACCACCGCGAAGCCGCGACTGCGCAGCGGTTCCAGCAGCGATCGAAGCTGCTCCGAACGCCCGCTCCAGCCATGCGCGAGCATCACCTTCTTGCCGTTCAGCGCCGGGCCCCAGCGGTAGATTGTTATCTGCTCACCGGCGACGCCCAGGAATTGACGCTCGGGCTCCAGCCCTTGAGGCCAGCCCGACGCCTTGATTCGAGTGGGAGTGCAGAATGCTTTTCGCAACATCTGTGCGGCCAGCGATGGCCGCACCGCGGCGGTCGCTCGCACCAAAGCTCCAAAGGCGATCCTCGAGAAGGGACGAACGTTCGTGCTGTTTTTAGGACGGGGATGTTGATTCATCGGAACTCCTGGCTCTATTGGGGGGTGAAGTCGTTGGCGTGCACGAGGCGCTCGAAGGCGAGCTCGCCGCGGCGCACCGCGTCTTTGGGGTTGAACATGCGGGCGTCGTGGTGGACCCCGAGGATCAGCGCGAACAACTCGAACGACACTTGTTCGGGCTCGGCTTTGCTTTTTGGCGAAGTCTGCACGGTGAGCTCGACGGTCTTCGCAAGCTGTTTTCGCCACTCGCCTTGCACGGCCGCGATCTTTTCTTTCACCTGCCCATCGACGTTCCCGAACTCGGCGGCGGCCGCGATGAACAGGCACCCTCCGCGGTCGAGATCTGCGACCCACTTGTGCCACCTGCGGAACAGGGCACGCAAGCGGGGCAGGCCGCGCTTTTCCTTCAAAGAAGGCACGAACACTTCATCGATGAACTGCCGAGCGCCTTCTTCAATCACCGCCAGCTGAAGCTCTTCGCGCGATCCGAAGTGGGCGAACACCCCACTCTTGGATCGCTGAAGGACGTCGGCGAGGCTTCCAATCGTGAGCCCTTCGAGACCAATCTTCCTCGCCTGGTCGAGCGCAGTACGGACGATGACTTGCCGGCTCAGCTCACCCTTGTTCATCAAAGCGCTCATGCCGAACGATTAATAGCACGACCGTTCGTTCTTGGCAAGGCGGGCCGAGGTTTTCACCCGACGCGGGTGAAAAAAGCAGGAGGCAGCTCGAGCACCCGGATTTTCGGTTCGGCGTTGGCGACCGATTCCTTCGCCTTGCGCAGCGCCGCGTCGAGGTTGGGCGCCGCCATGAAGCCGAGCCGCGAGCAGGCCCGGGGATCTCCGTGGGCGACGATGACTCGGCTGGCGTGCCGGCGCATCGGAGTGCACTGGTACCAGCTGATGAGCGCGTGGGCGCCATGGAAGGCGTAGCGGCGCTGGTAGTCGGCGACGAACTCGGGGCGACTGGCAAGCCAGGGCTCATAGCGTTCGTGAATCGCTTCCGGCTCGCGCTCGAGGCGCAGCACCTTTTCGTAGAACTCTTCGTGGACGCGATGATGGCGGGTGTTGAACGCCGGGATAAGCGGGTTGGCGAAGATGATTGCACCGCCGTCGCGGACGAGAGGCCGGTGGGTAAACAGGTTGGCGACAAACCCCAACGCGAGGTTGGCGACGAGCACCGGGTTCTGGGCAGTACGAACCGACCAGGGCCCGAGATCTGGCAAGCCGAACACCAGCACGTCGGCGTCGCCTTCGGAGCTCACCTCATGTTGCCTGAGGAACAGCTCGCGTGCGCGGGGAGAGACGGCGTCGGGGGGCCCGGACAGGACTTCGATTGGACGGAAGCTCGAGCGCATCGCGCGTGCGGCGCGGTGCCGCACCGAAGCAGGCAGCGCATTCCACATCTGTAGCGGGCGTGAGAGGCGGTCTTCGTCTTCAGTGTGGAGCAGCGCAGCGATTCCCGGCGTCCACAGCTCGTTGTTGAGCACGGTCGACACCTGAAGAATCGGCACCTTCTTTTCGAGCATCCCCGCGACTTTCATGTGCGCGCTGTGCCACGCGCTGCCGGGAACGAACGGGGCCTCACCCGCAGCGAACATCGCCGGAGAATTGAGCTCTCGTGCGGTGCGGTAACCGCTCGCGCCTTGAATGATCCCAAAGCTGCCTGCGTGAATCGGCATCGAGACGACGTTAAGATGAATGAGCAGGTCGCACTCGAGCACGTGCCTCGAGAGCTCGATGGGCCCCGAAGGCTCATCAGAAATTCGAACCAGCTCGCTCAGTTGCTCGGCGTCATGGCAGCGCACTCCGATTTGCGAGGTGCTCTTCGAGCCCAGCCATTCGGTCAGCTCGGCAGGGCGCCATTGGCGCGCCAGGCCATTGGCGATCAATGCGGTGACGCGCGCTGGCATCACCCCAAAAGAGACGAGCGCCTCGAGCACCGCTTCGAGCATCTCTCCGCGCGCATCGTAGGAAGCGGGCGGAACCGGAAGCGATGGATCATCAAGGACGATGCAGATCCGCGACGCTGCATTCACCCGCTTGGCCAAAGGCGCCCCGGCCACCGGCTCATCGAGAGCGCGCAGTACCGACTCTTTGAAGTCCTGCAGGGGAGGAAGCGCATGTGGCGGCAGCAACACCTGCGCGCCTTCAGGCACGTGAAACTGAACGAGGTCGAATCCGGAAACGAGAAGAGAAGTACTCAAAGCAGCGTCGAGAGTACGCCATTCCTTTCAGCATGCTTCTTCTTTACGGCTGTGCGCCCGTCATGCCGCTTTCATCACCGCCGTTGTCTTCTTCGGCGCTCATCAGCGCGTCCTTCACGACCGACGGCGCCTGGGCAAGAACCTTCGGAGTCATCTTGCCTCCGCTGCCCACCTTCAACGAGACGGTGTAGGGTTCGATGTCTTCGTCAACGTACACCTTCAGCTCGACTTCCTTCCTGGTGACCTTGCCAACGACGACCGCATCGACGCTGGCGGGGCTGCCCCTCTTCGGCGTGATGCAGGTGAACTTTGCGCACAGCTTCTTCGAGACCTGAAGCTTCACCTTGCTGGCTTTGGGTCCGGTAAAGGGCATCACCGCGATGCGCGGCTTGGCGATGGCGGTGGCTGCGGCGAGGAAAATGGCGAGCGTCAAGAGTCGAGACATGAACACCTCAGGTGAGGGCTCTTTGTGCAGATCTCGCGCCGCAAGCCCAATCAGCTGGATTCGTTGGGTATGTCGCAGGCGCTGACCCGGATTCGGGCAGGCACGCAGGCGCAAGTGGAGTGTCGCCGCGCATCGGTGCAAGCAATTGATCAGCAGTTTGCCTTCACGTCGAGGGTGACAAACGGATGAGGGGCGGGCAAATGCGGGGGATGACGATGCCGAAAGCAGTGCTCTTCGACCTCGATGGAGTGCTGGTCAAGAGTGAGGAAGCGTGGTTCCGAGCGGTCGCCCAGTCTGGGGTGAAGTTTCGGGCTGGAAAGGCGATTACGCGCAAGGAGTTCGCTCCGACGTTTGGGCAGGGAACAGAAACCGACATTGCGGTCTTTGGCCTTCAGTGTTCGCGTGAAGAGCTCGACGCGTTCTACGAGACCGAGTTCCTTCGCCACCTCGGCACCGTTTGGGTGAACCCCGATGCACAGCCGCTGCTGGCGGATCTGAAGGCGAAGGGCATCAAGACCGCCCTCGTCACCAACTCAGTGGCGAAGATCGCCCGTGCGTTGGTGGAAAAGGCCGAGGTGCTGACGTTGCTCGATGTGCTGGCAACGGCAGATAGGGTGAAGAAGTCGAAGCCCGCTCCGGATCTGGTTGAGCTGGCGTTGAAGGAACTCGACGTTGGACCCGGTGACGCGTGGTTCGTCGGCGATTCCCGGTTTGATCGCAACGCCGCCGAAGCCGCGAATGTGAAGTTCGTCGGCATGGGCATCGATGGCGACAGCCGAATCGAACGCCTGCTTGAATTGATGGCCTAACTTCAGCGCTGTGCGGTCGCCGTAGCGTGCCGAGGACACCACGGTCGACGCAAGCTGCCGTACATTCGCGTGCCCCATGCGCCGCGCCCTGCTCGC
>JANOHG010000044.1:0-2184 GCA_031406375.1 Archangiaceae bacterium
CCGAGATAAGCGCCGGAGTGATGATCGCAACTTCCCCTGGAACATCACGAACACCAGCTCGGGAATCGCCTTGTCACCGTACAGGCGCGTGTGCGGAATCCCACTCAGGCCGAGCAGCGAAGGGTCCCACCCCAGCCACCCACCCAACGAGGTTCCGAAGGCGAGCATGTAGCCGAACGCGACCCACTGCACTCCAATCAGCGCCATCGCGACGAAGCTCATCATCATCGTGGTGAGCACGTTCTTGCGGTGCACCATCCCGCCGTAGAAGAGCGCGAGCCCAGCCCTGGCACCATCAGCAGCACCATCGCCGAGCTGGCGAGCATCCACGCGGTAGAACCTGGATCAATGACGGGTTCCATTCTTAGCCTCTGGCCCGAAGCGCGCCGACGATCATCCGCGTCGCCGGACTGCGATTGAGCGTGTAGAAATGAATGCCAGGCACTCCGCGCTGCAGCAGTTCCAGACACTGCACAGTCGCGTGGGCGACCCCCAGCGCGGTCACCGCAGCGGGCTCGTCCTTGACCGCTTCAAGCTGAATCTGTAGCCGCATCGGCACCGTCGCTCCGCACAGCCGAACGAACTTGCTCAGCTGGTCGTAGCTGGTGATCGGCATGATGCCGGGCACGATCGGAATATTGATCCCCGCGCGGCGCGCCCGTTCGACGAAGTCGAAATAGAACGCATTGTCGAAGAACAGTTGGGTGATCAGGAAGTCGAGCCCTGCGTCGGCCTTACGCTTGAGGTTCTGCAGATCCACGTCTCGTGACTGCGTCTCGATGTGCCCTTCGGGGTAACAAGCGCTGCCGACACAAAAGGGGTACTCGTTCTCACGGATGAACTCGATCAGCTCATTCGCGTATCGAAACCCACCCGCCGGCGCTTCGAACTGGGTGGAGCCCCGGGGTGGGTCTCCGCGCAGAGCGAGCACGTTCTCAATCTTTGCCGCTGCCAGGTCGTCGAGCACCGACTTCAGCTCGTCCCGCGTATGCCCGACACAGGTGAGGTGGGCCATCGCCTCAAGGCCAGTGCGCTCTTTGATGTGGCTCACCAACTGCAGCGTGCGATCGCGGGTGCTGCCGCCTGCGCCATAGGTCACCGATACGAAGCCAGGCTCAAGGGTCCGCAGATCCTCGAGCGTCGACCAAAGGTTGGTTTCGCCGTCTGGCGTCTTGGGTGGAAAGAACTCGAACGAGTAACAGGGCTTCGACGGGTTCAGACGGTTTCGAATCTTCACGGAAGCGTTCATGCCCGCGTGCGGTGGTTTGTTCAATCAGGAAACCCGAGGGTGGTATGAGGCCGCACCATGCCGAAGCAAACGCCTCTCAACGCTGCTCACCGCAAGCTCGGCGGTCGGATGGTGGACTTCGCGGGTTGGGACATGCCCGTTCAGTACGCGGGAGTCGTGCCCGAGCACGAAGCCGTTCGCACCGCAGTCGGCCTTTTCGACGTCTCGCACATGGGCGAGATCGAGTTCAAAGGCCCCAACGCGCTTGCCGCCGCCAACGCTTTGATCACCAACGATCTAAGCAACGCGACCGACGGCCAGGCTGTCTATGCGGGGCTGCTCAACGAGCAGGGTGGCTTCGTCGACGACGTGGTCGCATATCGATTTTCGCCCGAGCACATCTTCATCTGTGTCAACGCGAGCAACGTCGACAAAGACTTCAATTGGATGAAAGATCGCGCAAAAGGCTGCGCTCCGGTCAACCGTTCAGAGGATTACGCGCAGATAGCCGTTCAGGGGCCGAAGGCGTTCGCCCTGGTGCAACGGCTGGCGAACAAACCGCTCGAGTCGATCGCCAATTACCGCTTCACCACCGGGCAGGTTGCCGGTGTCGACGCGATCATCTCGCGCACGGGCTACACCGGTGAAGATGGGTTCGAGCTATACGTCGCCCCCGACAAGGCGGAAAAGTTGTGGTTCGCGTTGCTCGACGAAGGGAAGGGCGATGGCGCGGTTCCCACGGGTCTGGGCGCTCGCGACTCGCTGCGAACCGAAATGAAGTACGCCCTCTACGGAAACGACATCGATGATTCCCACACACCCCTCGAAGCAGGCCTGGGGTGGATTACCAAGCTCAACAAGCTCGACTTCATTGGCAAAGCGGCGCTGATCAAGCAGAAGGAAGACGGCGTCACCCGCAAGTTAATCGGCTTCGAGCTGACCGAGCCTGGAGTACC
>JANOHG010000045.1:0-1170 GCA_031406375.1 Archangiaceae bacterium
GACGGGCAGCGGCGGCACGCGCATTCCTCCTGACGTCGCTCAGCGACTGGGCGAGTTGCAACAACTGGCGAAGTAGACAGCGAACATCAAAATCGCGGGTTCTTGATCAGCCTTTCGCCAACAGCAAAGGCACCACCGCCGCGATCATCAGACACGATGATCTGGTCTGACGTTGCTTGTTCGCAAAGGCGGGGTAGAGCGCGGCATCGTCAACCGGAAACAACCGACGATATTTACCCCCGAGCGGGTCAGCCTCGTCAGCTGCTACTGCGACCCGACTGACTCTTTCGATACCGGAGTCGCCGACGAGCCTTTGAGCTGCGCCTGGCCCAGCCGGGCGAAGTTGATCGACTCACCGAGCACCCGCAACGCCTCTTGCGGCGCGTGGAAGCCCATCGAGTTCTCGGCCTCGATGAAGTCCAGGTAGAACTGAGCGCGTCGCTGAAGCTCATACACGGCTGAGAGCTCGGCGCTCGTCTTGCCGGCGGACTTCGCCACTTTGATGTCGGAAATCAGATCAAGCACCGCGTCCATCGCGATGTTTCGCATTCGAAAGGTGCGCGACTGGATGATGAACGCGCGCTCGGTCAGCTCGGCCTCGGACCACTTGTGGCAGGTCTGGCATGCGCGGTTGACGTTGAGCAGGGGACTGCGAATGTGGTGGTCGGTAATCTTCATCGCGCCGCTTCGCTGGTAGGGCATGTGGCAGTCGGTGCACGAGACTCCCGAACGTGCGTGAATTCCCTGGCTGTACATCTCGAATTCCGGGTGCTGGGCCTTGAGCACGGGGGCTCCCGACTCAGCGTGGGTCCAGTCGGTATGCGGGTTCTCGACGTAGTACTCGTAGATCTGCTCAACCTTGATTCCCTTCGTCCATGGGTAGGTGAGCCGTTTTTCAGAGCCTTTGAAGTAGTATTCGACGTGGCATTGTCCGCACACGTAGCTGCGCATTTCCTGGCGGGTTGCCATCGTATTGACGTCGAATTCCGGCACGCCTTGGCTGGCTTTCAATGCCTTGATCCCTTCAAGAAACCCAGGCCGTGTGATTCGCAGCTGCATCGTCGCCGGATCGTGGCAATCGATGCACGACACCGGGAACTTCACGTGCGTCCGCGCCTCGGCGTAGGGCATCTGGTTCATCACCTCGAAGCCCTTGATGAGGTCGCCGCC
>JANOHG010000074.1:0-5019 GCA_031406375.1 Archangiaceae bacterium
TGTTACGGATCAGGATGGTTGCCGGATGATCGCGCCGGGCTGTTGATGGCCATCACCGAGAATGAGCATCGACGCTCGAGCCCGATGATGGCGATCGGTCAATCGAAGGGAATCAGAAGCCGGACATTGCCTCGTCCCGTAGTCGCTGGTCGCCGCGTTCGGCGACGTAGATGCGGTAGCTGCGGACCGCGGCTTCCAAAGCGACGATTTGCATGAGTAGCGCGTCGGCCAGACAGGCCTGCACCGAGGGCTGCGGCATTTCCAGGAGAAACTCAGAAGACTCGAGTTCTGGGTTCGCAGCGAAGAGCGCGTGCGTGGTGAGCCCGAGCGCAGAGTCGAGCAGTTCGACGATGGCCATCTCGGGCGAGCGTGCGAGCACGACGGCGTTGGATGTCGGGATTGGCCTCACGGCTCCACCGCGGGTCTTTCAATGTCGGCATTGAGAATTCGGGTGAGGGTATCCCGTTCGACGAGCTTGCGTTTCTTTCGGGCAGCATCCCGCAGCGCGTTGGTGGCGATCCGGTCGATGTCCCGCAGGGCACCGCTGGCGGCCTCGTGCAGCATGGCGATGGCGTCTGACGAGAAAAGCTCGCGCTCACAGCCCGCCCTGGCCAAACGCAGGCGCAAGTATTCGGCAGTGTCTTCTGGCCGAAGCGCGTCGAGGCTCAATCGCCAGGGAATCCGCGAATAGAGCGCCCGATTTCTACGCATCGCGAGCCTGTCCTCGAGCTCGGGCAATCCGATGAGGACGAGCGAGAGCAGCGCTTTGGAATCCCATTGGTAGTTGAGCAGGATGTGAAGATGGTCAAGCGTGTCCTGATGGAGCAGGTGGGCCTCGTCGAGGAGAAACACCGGGTGGACACGGTCGCGACCCAGGTCCTCAACGTGGTTGCTGACCGCGAAGAAGACAGCCGCCGCAGTGGCCGAGGGCTGTAGCCCCAGCGCCAGGCACAGCTGCCGGTAGAAGTCCCGGCGCCCGAGGGTGGCGTTGTGGCAGTAGGTCAGGCGGAATCCAGAGTGGGGCAGCTTGTTGCGCAGGGCGCGCAGCACGCAGGTTTTCCCGACGCCGGGCTCGCCGATCATGACCACTGAGCTGCGCTCGCGCACGGCCTCGCAGAGGTCATCGACAAGGTCGGTCTTTGATGCGGGCAGCCACAGTTGGTCATCGGGAATCTCCTTGGAGAAGGGGGCGTCCTTGAGGCCGAAGTGGCCAAGCCAGGTGGGATTCATGATTCACCTCGTTCACCACGCGGGCGAAAACGACCCAGGGTGCGGTCCAGCAGAGCTTTGGGCGGGTCGAAAGCGGGATGGCTGGGTACGGATTCGTCGTGATGCTTGTGCCGTGAAGGGCGCTTTCTGCGGGAGTTTTTCACCGGGTCGACGGGATGGATTTCGATGCGCTTGCCCTCGAATTCGACCCAGGGAAGCTCAGCCAAATCCACCAGGCACCGGCAGAGGGTGACGATGCGCCCCGCGAGGTGGCCGCCGTCGAGCTCGTAGTCCTTGCCTCCAATGCGGACCGTGGTGTCGCGACGGACGCGCCGGCGCATTCGGGTGGTGAGCGCGTCGCGCAACTTCGTTTCATCGAGGCTGTCGACCGCTGATGGTGCGGCTTTGAAGACCTCGTCCGGGGACTTTCCAAAAAGCCCGGCGTGAGGGGCCTGGTGGTAGTGCGTGTCGAGAAAAGCCCAGAGCCGGACGTTGACGTCATGCAGCGACGAGAGGCTGCCCAGGAAGTCGAGGCAGGCTTCGCGCAGGCTGCGCCAGAAGCGTTCCATTTTCCCGCGAGCCGGGGCGTCGTAGGGCTGGGCGTGAATCAGCGTGGTCCCGATGCGGGCGCAGGCAGTGGCGAGGGTGTCGCCACGGTAGGTGGAGCCGTTGTCGAGGTAGAGCGCGTCGGACGGTCCATACCTTCGCAGCGCCCTAACGAAGACGCCGAGCATGTCCACCTCGCGCTCGGTGTGGTGGGCTTCGAGGGCGACGACGAAGCGAGAGGCGTCATCCATCAGCGCGTGAATGCGCAAAGGGCGGACCTTCCCGTCGATGGTGAGTGACGGCCCGTAGCAGACGTCGGCGTGCCAAAGCGCGCCGGGCCGTTCGGCTTGCCAGCGCAAGCGTGTCTTGGAGCTGTCAACGACGCGCAGGGAAACCTTGTCCAGCCCTTCGTCGGTGAAGAGCCTGCTGACCGTCATCGCGGAGATGGCATCCTTCTCGAGCCGGCCGTCAGCGACCAAGGTGCGAAGAATCACCGGCGCCCCGGCGTGGGGGTACTCGCGACGAATGTCGAGCAGCAGTTGCCTCTGCTCGGGCCTGAGCTTTTTCGCGCGGCCCTTGTCTTTGCGCCGGGTGGGCTTGAGCCCGTTGAGGCCGCGTTTCTTGAATGCATAAAACCAGCGCTCGAGCGTGGCGCCCGAGTAGGTACGGCTGACCTTTGCTCTGGGTGGGACGAAGCGTTGCTGACTCAAGGCTTCGAGCGCGGCGGCCAACTGACCGCGGTCCATCTCGGCCTGGGTGAGCGCGCCGATGATGCCGTGGCGGAATACCGCCACGGCTTCGGCGTGGTTCTTCGGGGTGAGGCTTTCCATTCTGGTGTCCTTGTTTGCCTCTCCCGGCATGGGAGTAGGGCAAGGCCACCCTCACCGGTTGGGCCGTCGTTGCAGAGGGAGCCTGTCGGGTGGGGGCGGCCTGGCTCGCGAGACGTCAGCGGTTGGAAAGTGCCGCCATCAGCGAGCCAGTGCGGCGCCGAAGAAGGCGAGCTCGGCGAGGGGCGGTGGCTCTACAGTCGGCGGTACGTACGCCGCCAGGGTGGTCGCCACGCGTTCAGCGACCTGGCGGTCAGTCCATCCTTCAGGGGCGCGGCGCGCGCAGGAGAAAAGCGTTCCTGCGCGCGCCGCGCTGACCCAGCGGCCAACACTGCACCAGCTCGCGGCTGCCGTCGCGCCAACTGCAGCCCACGGACTGAGCTGAGTCCGGATGACCCTGGGCGGCAGAAGCGAAAGCCCGAAGAGCGCCAGGGCGAGGGCGATCGTCGGCCCCGAGTAGAGCCTCTTCGTCAGCGTCTCACAGGGCACCACCGTCAGCAGCGCACCGCAGCGCGTGCATCGAAATCGACGGGAACGAAACTCTCTCGTTTCGGACTTCCCGCCGGGACAGGTCGGCCCTCGAAGTTGCCGCGACCGACGACCATGACCGTGTAGCGCCAACTTCCCACCGGTCGGCCGACTGGCAATACCGCAGTTAGGGCACCGCGCCGGTCTGACCTCGTTGGTCGATGGATCCATCCCCATCCAACGCTTGACGTCCACGTCACTTCGTACGACTCCTCGGGTGCTTCGTATTCCATTTCTCAATGGCCCAATATGGAGCACGACTCGAGGCGTGTTCCTGCACGCCTCGGGTCACCTGAAGTCGCCTGTTCGCGATCGTGTCGGCGGATCGCCGGTGCGCCGTCTCGCCGCCGAGCTACATCAACAATGGCGCTACAACCAAATCCGCCTTGATGATGGCAAGTCGATCGGCTGCAACAAACCTACCCGGCAAATAGCTGGATCGGGATCGCGCATGGGATCCATCAACCAACCAGATCGGGAACACGTAGAGCTGCTTGCTGTCGTAGGTGAGCTCAATCCTCCGGCGCAGGTTCTCCTTCGAGCTTCGACGCAACCCGACTGGGTAATAGGTGTAAGTAATGACGTCGTCCGTCACAGCTGCACAGGCAGACGGAGTGACTGCGCGGGTGGTGGCGGTCTCCACCAACCCATCAGCACTGTAAGTCCATCCACGGGACGCGAGTGTCTGGTTGGCGTTGGCAGTGCCTGTGATGTCTTCGGAATAACCGGAAGTCTTCTGCTCAGTCAGCAGTCCCGTCATCCAGCGGGCATCCGCTCGGTTCTCGTACTTGCTCTCCTTCCGTACGCGCTGGCTGTCGACCACCACGCTGCCGTTGGCGAAGTTGCCCACCACCTCCTCAGTGACGTTTCCGAAGCCATCGAAGCTCAGCGCCTGGCTGCCTGTCGTGGTGCAGGCGTCGCTCGAGCATTCTTCGGTGTCCTCGCCGCTGCTCCGAATCTGCACCCCGGCCTGACCAAGCAGAGCTAACCGAAAGCGGGAACGCGTGCGCTGGATGTCGCTGCCACTTCTCGCCAGCGCTTCCGTCACTATGCCCTTCAACGGGAAAGCAACGGAGGGGAAACCCGCGACAATTCGCGTGACATCGTAGGTGCTTCTGACTGTCAGGGTTTCCGTCGGCAGGCCGGCAAACTGGTTGACGAACTGCGACTGGACCTCCTCGAAGCCCGCCACCTCGCTGCTCTCGCTGTCGCGAACGAAATTCTTGTATTGAATTGAAATCTTCTCAACCGGCGTCTCGTTCGCATCAGGCCCCGCTGCGCGCTCGATACGCGAGACGACTTGCAGGCCTGGCGTCACCTCGCCGACAACAATCGCGCGACCTGCGGCTGATGCTGCGGTGACGTACTCCACGCGCACAAAGCTTCCGGCGGCGCTTGCGACTTTCGTCAGCAAGTCCGGCACGACACCTTCTTTTCGGTGCCACCGGGGAGGCCGACAGCTGGCGTTAGAAATTTCTCCCGTGGTAAGGACTTCGAGAGTATTCGGCCGCTCGCAAGAGCCCGGCGTCACCAAGTCCACCAGCCCGTCGCCATCGACATCCACCATTCGTCCCATGTCCGGGGCGGACGTGTCGCCAAGCGCCTGGGTCGACGACGTCAGCCAGTCGATGGACAGCGAGAAGGGCCTGAGGGTCCGGTTGACGCCGTACTGTCCTTTCGGAAAGACGAATTGCGACGAGGGCGCGAGCTGAAAGCCGCTGACAGTGTTGAGGTAGACGCGCTCAACGTGCGCCGTGGCGTCGGACGCCGGCCGGCCCTGGTAGGCGAAGACGATGTCTGTCCGTCCGTCTGCGTTGACGTCTGCCTGAGTCATCGCGCTCATGAGTGGGTGGCCCAGCGGAGGCGATGCGTTCAGCGCGCAGGTGCCTTTGGCGCTGGTGGCCAGCTT
>JANOHG010000125.1:0-2389 GCA_031406375.1 Archangiaceae bacterium
GCGCTGCACGTCGGCATCGGGCTCGCGCTCGCGCTGGTGCTGAAGTCGCCGCTGCTGAAGCTGCGCGGGCTGTTCCGCGTGCTGCTGATCGTCCCCTGGGCGGTGCCGAACTACATCACCGCGCTGATGTGGAAGGGCATGTTCCACCGACAGTTCGGAGCGATTAACGCGTTCCTCGACGCGCTCGGCATCGAGCCGGTGAGCTGGTTCACCCACTTCGCGACGTCGTTCGCGGCGAACGTGATCACCAACACCTGGTTGGGCTTCCCGTTCATGATGGTCGTCTCGTTGGGGGCTCTGCAGTCGATTCCGCAGGATCTCTACGAAGCGGCCGAAGTCGATGGCGCCTCGAAGTGGATTGCCTTCCGACACATCACCCTGCCCCTGCTGCGGCCCGCGCTGTTGCCCGCGATCATTCTCGGCAGCGTCTGGACCTTCAACATGTTCAACGTCATCTACCTCGTATCGGGTGGAGAGCCCGGCGGCGCGACCGACATTCTGGTCAGCGAGGCTTTTCGTTGGGCGTTTCAGCGCAACGAACAGTACGGCTTTGCGGCGGCGTATTCGGTGTTGATCTTCGTGGTGCTGCTGGCGTGGTCAAAGGTCACCCGGCGAATTTCCCACGAGGAGCCCGCATGAAGGGGCCTTCACGGTTGCAGATCATCGCGCTGCATCTGGGGCTGAGCCTGGTGTGCTTCGCCACGCTGTACCCGGTGCTGTGGGTGGTGAAGATGGCGCTGTCGCCGACGCAGGCGCTGTCGTTGACCATCAGTCCAATTCCGGAAGCGGTGACGTTCGACCACTTCCGCGAAGTTCTCTTCTCTTCCGACGCGCAAGGCCGCTGGCTGTTTGGCCGGCAGCTGTTGTCGAGCCTGGTGGTTTCCGCCGCTACCACCGCAGTGGGGCTGGTGCTCGCGGTGACCGCGGCGTACGCGCTGTCTCGGTTTCGGTTTCCCGGCAAGCAGATGGGCATGCAAGCGCTGCTGGTGACCCAGATGTTCCCCGCGACGCTGATGCTGGTTCCCCTCTATTCGCTGCTGCAGACGCTGCACCTGCTCGACAGCCTCAGCGGGCTCGTTCTCGTCTACGCGACGTCGTCACTGCCGTTCTGCGTGTGGATGTTGAAGGGCTACTTCGACACCCTGCCCAAAGAACTCGAAGAGGCGGCGATCATGGACGGCGCTTCGGCGTTTCAGGTTTTCTGGAAGGTGGTGCTTCCGCTTGCGCGGCCTGCGCTCGCGGTGACCGCGCTGTTCTCGTTCATGACCGCGTGGAACGAGTTCATCCTCGCGGCGACGCTGCTCAATGACGCTTCGCTGTTCACCTTGCCCGTCGCCCTGCAGCGCTACGTCGGCGAGTACAAGGTCGAGTGGGGTCACTTTGCTGCGGGAGCGCTGGTGGTTTCGGCTCCGGTGATGGTGCTGTTCTTCGCGCTGCAAAAGCACTTGGTTGGCGGGCTGACCGCGGGCGGGGTCAAGGGGTAGAGCCGTAGAGATCACTGCTGTCCAGACGTCGGGACAGTAAGCGCCCTCGGCCTCGCCTGGGTGCGACCCCGCAGGCGGTCGTGGCCGGGGGTGAAGCTCAGAGCTGACGGAAGAAGGGCCCGCTGACCAGCCACGCCTTGAAGTTGGCGAGGATCCCGTCGGGTATGGCCACACCTTTCCCGTCGCCGATCGCCTCTGCCTTGCCGGTCGCAATCGAAGCGTTGAAGTCGGCCTGGAGCGACTTGGCGAACTGCGGGTCGATGCCGACGAAGCTGTCCTCCCCGTCATAGTAGACTGAGCGAGGGTGGAGGTTGTAGCTGCCGACTGCGAAGAACTGCTCGTCGACCACGATGTACTTGCTGTGAATGGTATCGCCGGACTTCAGCCGCACGTCGATGCCGGCCTGGGCCAGCTCTTTCGCCGAGCGCATGATCGGGATCGAGATCGAAGGCTCATCGACGCTGGACCCCGAGTTGGTCAGCACCTTCACGTCGACGCCCCGCTTCTTGGCGTCGATCAACGCCTCGCGCAACACCGGGAAGTCGATGATGTAGGCGTTGGCGATGCTGACCGTCTTGGTCGCGCCCTGAATCGACTTCAACATCGCGAGCAGGATGGTGTTGTCTTTCTGCGGCACGTGGTCCACGAAGGCGACCTTCGGGCCCGCCTCGTTCGGCGGCGTCGCGGTCACCGCGGGAGGCGGCGGCAAGGCCGTCACGCCGGGCAGATTGCGCTTCGCCTGCTTGTTCCACATCTGGGTGAAGACGCCCTGCGCCTGCAGACCCGCCCCGCCCTTGACCAGCATCTCGGTGTCGGCCCACTTCTGCTTGTCGCCCTGGCCGAAGTAGTGGTTGGCAGGGTTCCGCCCGCCCGCGATCACCTGTGAGCCGCCGTCGATCGAGATG
>JANOHG010000132.1:0-4865 GCA_031406375.1 Archangiaceae bacterium
GGCGGCAACGCTGGTGGCGATGGCCGGATGCGGCGGCACAGCCCAGACTCCAACCACAGACGGAGGTAAGCCGGGGGTCGGCGGCGGCAAAGCCGGCACGGGCGGCGGCACCGGCGGTGGTACAGGCACCGGCGGCGGCACGGGCACCGGCGGCGGTACGGGCACCGGCGGCGGCACGGGCACCGGCGGCGGTACTGGCGTCGGCGGCGGTACGGGCACCGGCGGCGGTACTGGCGTCGGCGGCGGCACGGGCGTCACGATGGGCACCAACTGCGGCAACGCGATTCCGATGGTGGTGAACGGAACGGATCCGAAGGGAAGAATCGACGTGGCCGGCAAGAAAGTTCACTACTCGTTCACGGCGCAGGCCAATGACTTCCTGCTGATCACGACCGTGGCCAACGCCATGGATGATCCGATGAAGCTCGACACCGCGGTCACCCTCTTCACCGCGGCCGGCACCAAGCTCGCGACCGCAGACGACGCGTACCCACGAGATTCAACCGACTCCGAGCTGTTCTATCGGGTCAAGACTTCGGGCAGCTATTGTCTCTCAGTCGAAGAGTATTCCAGCTGGGCGGGTAGGACGCCAGTCAGCCACCCACTCGATGAGTACACGCTCTCGGTTGGAACCATTTCCGCCGCCGCCAGCGTGGTGAACCTCGACACTGAGCCCAACGACACCGCTGTGGCTCCGCAAATCGCGAAGGCGATCGACGGTTTCGGGCTCGTGATGGGAGGGCTTGATACAGCCACCGACGTGGACGTCTACAAGTTCAACGTGCCCGCTGATGCCGGCACCCAGCGCGTGTTCAGCGTTGAAATGCCGCCCAACGGAGTACCGACCAATGTCGGCGAAAATGGCTATGGCTCTGGCCTCGGACGCGTGGGAATCAAGGTGACCCAAGTGAACGGCACGGTGTTGGGCGAGTGGCAGCCGCTGCCCAGCGACTTCGCCACCACTCCTGATTCGATTGTCGTCGCAGTGCCGAGCGGCGATTTCCTGGTCACCTACTCGCGGCCAGTCGGAGCCTCGGCGGGCACGAACGACTTCTTCGTCACCAAGTTGGGCCTGTCTGGAGACAACCCCCCAGAAGCAAACGACGTCGCGAACAACCTGCAGACCACCGCGGATCCGCTGACGCCGGCAAGCGGCGCGAACCCGAAGGTCAAGCAGTTCTTCATTCGCGGCGACATCGCGATTGCGGGTGATGTCGACTTTTTCAGCTTCCCTGCGTTGGCCAGCGACAAGATCAGCCTCGCTTGCGGTTCGCAGCGCTCGGGTTCTGGCCTGCGCGGAACCACGATCGAAGTGTTGAGCAGCACCGCATCGCTGCAGACCGAGACTGAGACTGCGACGAAGGGCGTGTACTGGAGCGATAGCCCCACGGCGACCAAACCTCTGGTGTCGATCACCGTCACTGGCACGTACTTCCTCAAGGTGAGCGCGACCTCGCTCGACGCCACCAACACGGGTCGCTACTACCGCTGTGGTCTGTCAGTCATCTCGCCCTGAAGAACCTATGAGTGACGTGCGGTGCGATCGCGCCGCACGTCACCCTGGTACCGCCAGTCGCAGGGCCATGGTGCGCAAAGCCATCATCCGCGCTGACGACCGCGCCGCCAGGCTGTAAGACCTGCCCCCTCATGGCAGTGCTCTACGAATGGCTCAACCTGCTTGTTCGCTGGGTTCACGTGATCGCCGCGATCATGTGGGTCGGCGATTCCTTCCTCTTCATGTGGCTCGACAGTCACATCAGCCCTGCGACCAAGAAGCGCGAAGGTGAAGTGGCGGGCGAGCTGTGGATGACGCACTCGGGTGCCTTCTACGAAGTCATCAAACGCAAGTCGTTGTCGCAGCTGCCCCCAACCCTCTACTGGTTCAAATGGGAGAGCTACACCACCTGGGTCTCCGGCTTCATCCTCCTCGTCATCGTCTACTACCTCGGCGGCGCCGCCTTTCTGATCGACAAGGCGGTCGCAGACATTCCGTACTGGCAAGCGGTGGCGGTAAGCGCAGGGCTCCTTCCGCTGTCGTTCGTCATTTACGACACGCTGTGGCGCACACCCCTGGCGCGCGATCAGCGTGTCTTCGCGATGGTCTGGTTCGCGCTGTAGGTTGGGCTCGCGTATGGCCTCACCCATCTCTTCAGCGGCCGGGCGGCATTCCTGCACCTGGGCGCGGTGATGGGCACGGTGATGACGTTCAACGTCTTCTTCCGAATCATCCCCGCGCAGCGCCACATGATCGCCTCGACGAAGGCGGGCACGCCTGTCGACACGCGCTACGGCATCCGAGCCAAGGGACGATCGGTTCACAACCACTACATGACGTTGCCGGTGCTCTTCACGATGTTGAGCAACCACTTCCCGAGCACCTACTCGCACCCCGACGCGTGGCTGGTGTTTGCCCTGCTCGCGATCGTCGGCGTCAGCCTCAAGTACGTGATGAACTTCCGCCGGCAGTCGCATCCGGCGGGCATCGCCCTGCTCGCGGTGGCGCTTGGCGCGGTGATCTTCATCACCCGCTCCGTAGGCCCGTCGAGCGCGCTGATGACGAAGTACCGCCAGGCGCCGCCCGTCTCATACGCTACCATCTACGCCATCGTGCAGACGCGCTGCACCAGCTGCCACTCGACGACGCCTTCGAGCGATCTGTTCGCGGCGGCTCCGAATGGAGTGCTCCTCAACAGCTCGGAACAGGTGCTCGCCCACTCTGAAAGGATGTTCATGCGGGCGGTGCAGACCCATTCGATGCCTTTGGGGAACATCACGCAGATGACGAGCATCGAGCGCGACCTGTTCGGCGCCTGGTTCGCTCAAGGTGCCGACATCAACGCTCCGGGCCCCGCGGCGCTGCCCGGCATCGTCAAGGCCACCGATGCGCCCAAGGTTCCGCCTGCTGAGTTTGCGCGAGAGCACTTCGCGACGGTCTGCGCTGCGTGTCACGGAGCGCAAGGCGCGGGCGATGGGGTCGCCGCCGCCGCTCTTCCCGTCAAGCCGCGAAATTTCACTCAAACTCAGTGGCAGAATTCGGTCACTGACGAGAGCTTGAAAGCGATCATCCTCAAAGGCGGGCTGGCGGTCGGAAAGAGCCCGCTGATGCCCGCCAACCCGACCCTCGAAGATCAGCCCGAAGCGCTCGCCGAGCTCGTCAAGCTCGTCCGGAGCTTCGAAAGGAAGTGATGGGAAACCCGACTTCGATCATCCGTGGAAACCGGGTGCTTCTGCCGACGGGCATCGCTCCGGCCTCTCTGCACCTGGCAGATGGGAAGATCATCGCGGTCGCGGCGTTCGATGCGCTCGTTCCAGGGGTGCCGGTTCATGACGCGCAAGAAGATCTGATCACCCCGGGTGTCGTCGATTCGCACGTGCATCTCAATGAGCCAGGCCGCACCGAATGGGAAGGCTTCTCGACCGCGAGCCAGGCGGCCGCGGCGGGAGGCATCACCACCGTCGTCGACATGCCGCTCAACTGCATTCCGGCCACGACTTCGCGCGCGAACGCACAGATCAAGCGCGAAGCTTTGCGAGATCAAGCGCATGTCGACATCGCATTCTGGGGCGGTGTCATTCCTGGCAATGTCGCGCAGCTGCCGGGTCTGAAGCAGTTCGGCATTCACGGCGCGAAGTGCTTCCTGTGCCCTTCAGGGGTTGACGAATTTCCCAACGTCACCCGCGCGGATCTCGAGCTCGCGATGCCGGTGCTTCGCGATCTGGGGATGACGCTGCTCGTTCACGCCGAGCTGCCCGGACCTTGCGACGCCGCCGAAACTCAGCTTGTGGGCGCGGATCCGCGCGCGTACTCCACCTACCTTGCCTCGCGTCCCAAAGCCGCCGAGGACGAGGCGATTGCAATGGTGATCGCCCTGTGTCGGAAGCACCGCTGCCCAGCGCACATCGTTCACCTCTCGAGCGCCACTGCGATTCCCATCTTGAAGGCCGCTCAGGACGATGGCGTGCCGATCACCGCCGAGACCTGCCTGCACTACCTGTCATTCACCGCCGAGCAGATTGCGGCCGGAGCCACGCAGTTCAAGTGCGCTCCCCCGATTCGCGAGGCGAGCAACCGCGTTGGGCTGTGGCAGGGCGTCGAATCGGGGGTGGTCTCGATGGTGGTGTCTGACCATTCTCCGTGCACGCCTGCGCTGAAGAGGCTCGACAGCGGCGACTTCCTCGCAGCGTGGGGCGGCATCGCGTCGCTTCAACTTGGGCTTTCGATTCTGTGGACCCTCGCGTCCGCGCGCGGCCACTCGCTTGCGCAGATGTTCGAATGGAATGCGGCGCACCCTGCCCGGCTCGCAGGCCTGGGCGATCGCAAAGGCCGTCTCGCCGAGGGCTTCGATGCCGATCTGGTGATCTGGAATGAGCGCGACAGCTTCGAAGTGAAAGCCGAAGAGCTTCGCCATCGCCACAAGCTCTCGCCCTATGCCGGCCAGCGCCTCAAGGGCGTGGTGAAACAGACGTTCGTCGGCGGTACACTCGCCTACGACTCGCAGCATGGCCTTTCGCGGCCCCACGGTCGCTTCCTCTCCACCTAACGAGCCCCAACCCATGTCCGCCCGCGCTCTGGTTCCAGAAGTGTTCGCCCACCTGGTCGATCTGGCTGCCGACATCACCGGCGGCTTCGTGCTTCACGCGACCGACGATTACTTCGCCCAGAAAGAGAACCTGATCAAGCCGCACGCCCCCGAGTGGATCGAGGGGAAGTACACCGACAAGGGCAAGTGGATGGACGGCTGGGAATCCCAGCGTCGTCGTGCGAAGGCGATTGCGGGCCTCGGTCAGGATCTGGCACACCCGCGACGGTGTGACCTCGAGGATCGCGCCGATCTCAGCGAGCGAACAGTCGCGTGCGTAGTACA
>JANOHG010000146.1:0-5983 GCA_031406375.1 Archangiaceae bacterium
ACGGTGCGCACCACCTCCGCCCGCCATCAGGCCTTTTGGCAACCCGATTCCGGGCCGCACTTCTTTTAGCCGATCGTACTCGTGGCGCAGCTGCGCTCGACTCCATCCGTCATAGCTGGGAAGCGCCGAAGCCGGGCGAACGGGTTCAGGCGCTTGGGTGAGCCGCACGGATCGAGGCACATCGTTTGCGAGAAACGCAGGCTCGACGGGAGCAGCAGCGAACATCAGTGCGAGGGCGGGTATCAACATCGGGCGCTTGAATCTAGACCAAATGGAAGTCCGTGAATGGCGGCTAAATCCGGCTAAATCCGCTTCACACCGCCCAGTTTCTTTCAGGGGTGCCAGGGTGGTGCCACCCATCGTCGCCCATCTTTCGTTCGTAGCGCGGTCGCATCGTCGGTGAAGCCCTTCGCGCGATCCCACAATTGACAGGTCACCGCCTGATGCGATTGGTCCAGTCCTTCGCAGTAGTTGGTGAACAGGCAGCGACGAATTTGCTCACCCCGGCCTTGGCGAACCTTCTCGAACCAATCGGGATCCGCGAGCGATTGACGGGCGGACGCGACGATGTCGGCTGCCTGCCGTTCGAGCACCTCTTCGGCCTGCCAGAAGCTCGCGATGCCGCCACACGCAACCACCGGCGTCGTCAGCCCCGCTGCGATGAGCGCGCGCTTCACCTGAGCGATCGCCTCGAGGTTGCGACCAAACGGGCCGGGCGCGGCGATGTTCGTCGTCGGCATGCATTCCTGACCCGAAGGACCGGTGTACGGATAAGCCGCATGACCGACCTTCGGTTGTTTGGCGTCTTCGAACTTTCCCCCACGGGACAATGAGAGGAAATCCATCTGGGCCCGCGCAAAACAGACCGCGAAGTAGGCCGCATCGACCGCGCGGTTTCCGTCAGGGATGATTTCATCGGCGAGAAAGCGACAGCCAAGCGCGGTCTGCGGCTTCAACCCGGCACGCACCGCGCGGTACACCTCGAGCGGAAGTCGAACCCGATTCTCGCGCGCACCCCCATAACCGTCGGCGCGATGGTTCAATGGTGAGAGAAAGCTGGCCATCGTGTACGCGTGCGCGAAGTGCAGCTCGATGCCGTCGAAGCCAGCTTCCTCGCAACGGCGCGCGGCCTGTGCAAACAACGGCGGCAGCGACTGAGGCAGCGCAGCGATGTGCGGCAGGTGAACGTCGGTGACGCGCTCGCGCAGGCCCTGCTGGTATGCCTCGAGCTCCCTTGGCTCGAGCAGCGCTTCGAGCGCGTCTTCGGAACTCGCCAAAAGCCGTACCCGAAGCTGCCCGTCGGTGCCACCGCCGAGCGCTGCCCGCAGGCGTGGAGTCAAGGTGAGAAACCGGCCGAGGAACGCGTCGCGCGTAGGTCGGCGCTTAATCGCGAGGAAGTCGATCAGCTGAATGAAGAGCCGCGTTTGCCCGCCGCTGGCCTCTCGCACCGTGTCGACCAGGCGCCGCAAGCCTGGAACGAAGCGATCATGTCCCGCACGAAGCAGTGGCCCTGAGGGCACATCGCGAATTCCGGTCGCTTCGACGACGAGAACCCCAGGTCGGCCCGCGGCGAACCGCCCGTACCAGTGGCAGACCGCATCGGTGACGACGCCGTCGTCGGTCGCGCGCCAGGGGACCATCGCCGGAACCCAGGTGCGTGTCCGCGCTTCGATGGGTCCGAGCTGAACGGGGGAAAACCACCGGGACCCCTGGGCTTCCAGCGCGGTGGGCCACCGTGCTATCGGCAGCAGCTTCTCGCGGCGCCGGTCGGTCACGGTCTTGCTCATTGCAGCACAATTTCTATGAATAGACAGTCACTGCTTTCGCTCACGCTCGCGGCAGTCAGCGTGTGCTTGTTGGGTTGTCCCAATCGCTCGGTCTGCGGTGACGGCGTCAAGGACATGGATGAGCAGTGCGACGATGGCAACGCGATCAGCGCAGACGGGTGTGAGCCGGGCTGTGTCCTCGGAACACCCGACGGTGGTGGCAGCGGCGGTTCCGCGGTGTGTGGCAACGGGATGATCGAGACCCTTGTTGATGGTGGCGTCGAAGCCTGTGATGACGCCAATCAGCTACCGAACGACGGGTGTGAGCCTGTCACCTGCACCGTCAGCCCACAGACGTGCGGCAACTCGACGCGGGAAGGCACCGAAGAATGTGACGACGGCAACCAGCAGGCGCTGGACGGCTGCGAGCCGACCTGCCAGCTGACCTCGACGCCGAGCGTCACTTGCCCAAACGTCCCGCCGGCTCCCGATGCGGGAACGTGCACGCTGACGCCTGGCGACGGGAACAAGCTGTTCACCGCGGTGGTGCTTGCGTCCGACAAGACCTACCTGGGTGGCCAGGTGCTGGTGAATGCCGCGGGCAGCATCACCTGTGTCGGCTGCGATTGTTCCGCTTCCCCGGGCGCCGCCACCGCGACGAAGATTGTCTGCCCCAAAGGCGTGTTGTCGCCTGGGTTGATCAACACCCATGACCACATGACGTTCGGACGGGTGCCCCACGTGCCGACCGCCGCGACTGCCGACGAGCGGTATGAGCACCGGCACGACTGGCGCGTTGGTGGAACGAGCCACGACAACCACACCAAGATTTCGAACCAATCGGGAATTACCGCGGCTCAGTTCTCGACCGCGGGCAACGGTGGAATGCTGCGCAACCTCGACAGCACCGGCGGCCAGGAAGGGTTGGGCGAAGGCTCGGTGAATTCGCAGACGTTCCCGCTGGGTGACACGTCGGGAGCCGAGCTCACCACCGGGTGCGGTTACCCAGGCATCGACACACCAGCTGACATTCCCGCCGCGTCGGCGTACCTCCCGCACGTTTCTGAAGGAATCGAAGCGTCGGCGAACAACGAGTTTCGCTGCGTCTCGTCAGCGACTGGAGGAGGCCAAGACCTGCTCGGGCCCCGCACGTCGATTGTTCACGGCATCGGCCTCAAGGCGAGCGACATCGGGCTGCTTGCGGTCAAACGCAGCGGCCTCATCTGGAGCCCGCGCAGCAACGTCAGCCTCTACGGTGACACCGCTTCGGTGCCGACCTACGTGCGAATGGGCGTCAACGTCGCGCTCGGCATCGACTGGGTCATCTCGGGTTCGATGAACATGCTTCGGGAGCTCAAGTGTGCCGCGAGCCTCAATGAACAGCGCTTCAACCGCCTTCTTAGTGATGAGCAGCTGTGGCGAATGGCGACCTCGGCCGCCGCCGACGTCACCCAAGTCGGCGAGAAGCTCGGTCGGATTCAGGTGGGGAAAATCGCTGACCTTGCGATCTACCGGCAAGCGGGAACCAAGACCCATCGCAGCGTCATCGATGCTGAAGCGGCAGATGTGGTGATGACGATGCGCGGTGGCAAGGTGCTGTATGGCGACACGCCGATCGTCAGCGCGTTCGACACCGCCAACCTGTGCGAAAGCCTCGATGTCTGCGGTGTACTCAAGTCGGTGTGCACCAAGGGCGAGTACACCACCCCGGCGTCGGCGACCGTGCCCGCCCGGTCACTGGCCGAGCTCCAGTCAGCGAACCAGATGCTCTACCCACTGTTCTTCTGCGGGCCTCCCGCCAACGAGCCCAGCTGCGACCCGGTGCGTGCGGCGCGCAACTCTAAGAATGGTTCGACGACGTACACCTCGATTTCTGCGCAAGACGCCGATGGTGACGGCATCGCCAACGCGATGGATATTTGCCCGGACATTTTCAATCCGGTGCGCCCGATGGACAACGGCAAGCAGGCGGATCACGACGGCGACGGAAAGGGCGACCCTTGCGATGTTTGCCCGCTCAATGCCAACAGCACGACGTGCGTGATGCTCAACCCGAGCGACGCTGACGGCGACGGCGTGTTGAACGCGGTCGACAATTGCCCGTCGGATGCGAACCCGGCGCAGACCGATACCGATTCCGATGGAAAAGGCGACGCGTGTGATGCGTGCGCGGCGCCGAACCCGGGTGCGCAGGCGTGCCCCGCGACCATCTACACGGTGAAGAACCCGACTGCCGGCCTGCTCGGCCAAAGCATCTCGCTTGGAAACGTGCTGGTGACTGCGGTGCATTCGACGGGCTTCTTCCTTCAGGTCCACGAGACAGAAATGGGGTACTCGAGCCGCGACTATTCGGCGGTGTTTGCTTACAAGCCGGGCTCGGGCCTCACCGCGGGCGATCGCATCAATGTGATTAGCGCGGTGCCCACCAATTACTTTGGGCAGCTCGAGTTGGCGCAGGTGGTGTTGCCCGTTGGCGCCGATGGTGGCACAGCGAGGATCAGCACTGCGAACGCGCTGCCCGCGGCGAGCGTGGTGGCCAACCCGGCGGACATCGCGACCGATGGTGGAATGGCCCAGCAGCTCGAGGCAGTGCTGGTGAAAGTGAACACCCTCATCGTCACCGACGCGGCTCCAACCCCGGCCCCAATGGAGCCGTTGCCGACCAACGAGTTTGCGGTCAATGGCGGGCTGCGCATCAACGACCTCTTCTTCAAGTTGCCTAACGCTCCGGTGGTCGGGCAGCAGTTCGTCTCGATCACCGGTTTGCTCAACTTCCGCAGCGGCAACATGAAGGTTGAGCCGCGGAATGCGGCCGATGTCGTGCCGGGCGCTCCGCTGGTCGCGGCGGTCGAGCCGTCGCACGCGTTCATCCGTGAAGGTTCGAGCAGCACGCTGCCAATTCCGATGTCCGTTCGGTTGACCAACCTGTGGACAAGCGACGTCGCGGTCGCGGTCACCTCGTCGAACGTGACGAACCTGCTGGTAGGCGATGGTGGTTTGGTCATCGTGCCGATGGGCAGCCTGACTGCGGTGATTCCGATGACGGGCATCCTGCAGGGCGATGCGGGGGTGACGGCGACGATTGGGACGTCTTCGAAGTCGGCTGCGGTTCGGGTGCTCGGCCTTGGCGAGCTGTCGAGCCTGGCGACGCTGTCACCGACGGCGGCAAACGTGGCTCCTGGAGGAAAGGTGACGCTCACGGCGCGCCTCGACATTCCTCCGATGACGGCGACTGTGATTTCGATTTCGCTGGTTCCACCGTCGTTCGGCACCGTTCCTTCTACGGTGACCGTGCTGGCAGATCAGGTCGAGGTCAGCTTCGATGTGGTCGCCGCTGCGCAGGCAATGGGCAACGCGACCGTGACTGCCACGCTGGCAGCAGAGTCGAAGAGCACGATGTTCTCAGTGCAGGCCGTCAGCACCAACCACCTGGTGATTTCCGAGGTGGCAACGCGTGGGCCGCCGGCTGACGGTGGAACGAGCGCAGCCAACGCCGACGAGTTCATCGAGCTTTACAACCCGACAGCTTCGAGCGTGGACGTCAGCGGCTGGAAGCTTCAGTACAAGAGCGCGGCTGGGCCGGAATTTCAGGACAAAGCGACTCTTCCGGTGGGCACGTCGATTTCTTCGCGCGGATATTTCCTCGTCACTTCCAAGAGCTACACCGGCACGGTGGTACCCGATTTGCGGCTGGCGATTGAGCTCGGGCTCGCGGGTGACTTCGGGCACGTGCGGCTTGGAACTCAGGACGTAACGACAGTGAAAGTAGATCCCGAAGAAGTTGATCGCCTGGGTTACGGGCCGATGGCCGACTCGCCCGAAGGCGCAGGCAAAACTCCTCTCGCGGCTGGCTTCGCGAACACTTTCGAGCGGAAGGCGACGCCGGGCGCAACCGTGGCGTCGATGGCGACGGGCGGGGCAGACGCGATGAAAGGCAACGGCCTCGACACGAACCAGAACGGAGATTTGTCACTGCCTGATGGTGGCGTTCAGCCGGGTGACTTCCTCATTCGTGTCGTTCGGGATCCGCAGAACAGCAGCAGCCCCGTCGAACCGTAGTCGCTGGCTCGCGACTGGGAGATTGGTTAATCCTCGGCCAGGTGCCGAAATATCAAGACGCTGCACCACTTCGAGCCCCCTGCGACCCAGGACGAAGTGCGCGCCTCTGCGCTCCAGTACGTGCGCAAGCTCAGCGGAATGCCCCACCCATCGAAAGC
>JANOHG010000168.1:0-3182 GCA_031406375.1 Archangiaceae bacterium
GAACTCAGAAACGACCACCTCGGCGCTGCGGTGATCGTCACACTTGTTCACCACCAGCACGACAGGCCGCCCCGACTTTCGCAGGTACCGCGCGACCTCGTTGTCGGCTCCCATCACGCCCAACCGCCCATCGACGACGAACAACACCAGATGACACTCTTCAACCGCTGCTTGCGCCTGCAGCCGCACGTGCGCCGCGAGAGGATCTGCGCGTTCGCTCTTCTCGTCGTCAGGCACGAAGCCGCCGGTGTCAACGAGGGTGATCTGCCGATCGTCGAGCACCCCATCGGCGTAGTGTCGGTCGCGGGTGACTCCCGGAGAGTCTTCGACAATCGCTTTCCGCTTGCCCAGCAGCCGATTGAAGAGCGTCGACTTGCCGACATTGGGTCGACCGACGATCGCCACCAGCGGCCGCGCAACGGTCTTCACTTCTGCGGCCTCAGCGGTCACTCGCGTACCCCATTTTTGCCAGCCCCGCGGGGCTCTCGCTCCACCCTTCGGCCACCTTCACCTGCAGCGCGAGGAAGACATGTGCGCCGAGCAGGCGTTCAATCGACCTGCGCGCATCGGTTCCAATCTCTTTGAGCATGAGCCCGCCCTTGCCGATCACGATCGCCTTCTGACTGTCGCGTTCGACGAAGATCGAGGCGTCAATGCGAACCAGGCCGGTGACTCCGCCGCGGGTCGCCTGGCTCTTCTTCCCCTTCTTCACAGGGCGAGGTGTGTCGCGCTCGGATTCGTCGAAGTCGTTGATCACCACCGCTGCCGAATACGGCACTTCTTGGCGCGTGTGGCGCAGCACCTGCTCGCGAATGTACTCAGCGACCAGCACCTTCTCGGCTTGATCGGTAAGCATCTCGGGCGGGTACATCGCCTCGGCTTCCGGCATCAGGCCGATGACAAGGTCAAACAGCTTGTCGACGTTGTCGCCCTTCAGAGCGCTCACCGGCACCACTTCTGTGAACGGGAACTCTTTTCGATAGGCGTCGATCAACGGCAGCAGCAACGGCTTCATCACGTTGTCTGTCTTGTTCACCACCAGCACCGTCGGCTTGCGAAGGCGCGCCAGTTCACTGAGCACCATCCGATTGCCCTCACCCACCTCGACGATCTGGTCCTCGCGTTTCCCCGCGGCCTCGATCACGAACAACACCACGTCCGCGTCTTTCGCTGCCTGCAACGCCAGCTCGACCATCAACTTATTGAGCGGGCCTTTCGCTGCGTGGATGCCAGGGGTATCGAGGAAGGCGATCTGCCCTTCTGGCCGCGTCACGACCCCCAGAATCTTAGCGCGGGTCGTCTGCGGCTTCGGCGAGACAATCGCCAGTTTCTCGCCGACCAGCTTGTTGAGCAAAGTGCTCTTGCCGACGTTGGGTCGGCCGATCAGCGCGGCGAAACCGCTTCGATGCGAAAGAGACATCTGTTGGCTGTGCCTCGCATCGATCGCTTGTTGAAAGCGGCCCGCCAATCGCGGGTCAGGGCTTGTCTGAGATCTTCAACTTCTTGAGTTTGATCTCGGTTTTCGGCCGGTCGCCCGAATCCTTCGGGACGATGTTCGCAATCCGGTCGATCACGTCCTGGCCGCTTACCACCTCGCCAAAAATGGTGTGGCGGTTGTTGAGCCACGGGGTCGGGACGACGGTGATGAAGAACTGCGACCCATTGGTTCCAGGCCCACTGTTTGCCATCGCAAGGATGCCCGAACGATCGAACTTCCGGCCGCTGGTTAACTCATCCTCGAAGCGAAAGCCGGGCCCTCCGGTGCCGCGCCCAAGCGGGTCTCCACCCTGAATCATGAAGTTCGGGATGCACCGGTGGAGCACCGTCCCGTCGTACAGCGGCGTCGCTTTCATTGCCGCCTCGGTCGCAGGGTGGGTCCAGTCTTTCTCTCCTGTCGCGAGGCCAACGAAGTTCTCCACCGTCTTTGGAGCGTCCTTTGCCAACAGGCGCACCACCACATTGCCTTCGGTCAGCTCGAAACTGGCGTACAGGTCGTGACCCGCGCGGGCTGCTTCCATCATGGACATGGGAAATGCCTTTTTCTCAGACGTTTGGGGTTTTACGGCTGGGTATCAGACAGCGTCACATCGGTTAGGACCACGTCGACCTTCGGGCGATCCGAACCGTCGCGTTCGACCCGGGAAATCTTCTCGACCACGTCATAGCCCTTCACCACCTCGCCAAAGATGGTGTGTTTGTTGTTGAGCGCGAGCGGCATCGAGGTGGTGATGAAGAACTGCGATCCGTTGGTGGCCGGCCCGGCATTCGCCATCGCCAGCAGCCCCACTTTGTCGAACTTCCGTCCGCTCTGAAACTCGTCTTCGAAGCGGTAGCCAGGGTCGCCGCGGCCAGTGCCCATCGGGTCTCCGCCCTGAATCATGAAGTTGTCGATCACTCGGTGAAAAATCGTGCCCCGATACAGCGGCGCCTTCACCTTCGTCTGGGTCGCCGGGTTCGTCCATTCTTTCTCGCCAGTGGCCAAGCCGACGAAGTTGGCGACCGTCTTCGGAGCGTCCTTCGCGAACAACTTCACCACGATGTCGCCTTGGCTCGTCTTCAGGGTCGCATAAAGGTCTGTGCCCATCTGCGCCTTGGTGGTCCAAGGCCCAGCAGAATTGGTGGCGTTCTCACTCTTGCATCCAACGATCACCAATAGAGCGAGCGTCAGTCGACGCGAAATCAAGGCCCCTTCCCTTTCGGCGCCGCGGCGGGTGCGACTGCTGGCGCAGGCAGCTTCGGACCCTTGTCCGAGATCACGATCTTGGTAATTTTCACGTCTTTGTCGGGGCGATCTTGCGGATTGCGCGGGACGTTGCCGATCTTCACCACCGTCTCATAGCCACTGATGACCTCGCCGAAGATGGTGTGTTTGTTGTTGAGCCCTTGAGGCATCGAAGTGGTGATGAAGAACTGGGAACCGTTGGTGCCTGGCCCGGCATTGGCCATCGCCAACAAGCCGACCTTGTCGAACTTGCGACCGCTTTGAAACTCATCCTCGAAGCGGTAGCCAGGATCTCCACGGCCGGTGCCCGTGGGGTCGCCGCCCTGGATCATGAAGTCGGGGATGACACGGTGAAAGATCACACCGTTGTACAGCGGCTTTCCGGTTTTCTTCGACCCGTCCGCGGCGGTCCATTCCTTCTCACCCGTCGCGAGGCCCACGAAGTTGGCCACCGTCTTGG
>JANOHG010000440.1:0-2062 GCA_031406375.1 Archangiaceae bacterium
CTTCGCGGCGCTCAGGCTGTCGGCAGGGTTCGTCTGGCGCAGCCTCGATCGTCACCGTGTCGCAGGCATCCTGGCTGGGCTGACAGTCTTCGGAATGGCCGTGTTTCTCGTCTGGGTCTTTCCGAAAAAGTACGAGTCGCAGTCGAAGCTGCTTGCCAACCGCAACACGTTGATGGCGTCGCTTGGGAATCCACATCGCAGCAACAATTCAGACATGGATGGCCCGACACGCGCCGCGCAAGAAACCGTCTTGGCGCGAGACAACTTGGTCGCGATGGTGAAGCAGACCAAACTTCTTGAGCATTGGGATGCCCACCGCCACCCGGTGCTGAAGTTCAAAGACGAGCTGATGCAGACGCTGGCCGGCAAGCCGAACGAAGACCAGCGGATGGATGGAATGGTCGGAACACTCGAGAAGCGGTTCAGAGTTTATGCAGGAGACGGCACGGTGGTGATCACCATCTACTGGCCCAACGGTCCGATGGCGCGGCAGTTGGTTGAGACTGCGCAGCAGAACTTTCTCGAGACGCGCCACGTGTCCGAAGTGTCTGCAATCTCAGAGACGATTTCGATTCTCGAGATGCATGCGTCGGAGACGCAGACCGCGATCGAAGAAGCGGTGACCAACGTGCAGAAGGTCGCCGACGAACGAAGAACCCAGACGAAAAAGGACGCCAAAGCCGAGTCAGAGCCTGCGCGCCCCAGGCAGCTGATTGCAGCGAACAAAGAGACCCCGGTGCAAGAGCTGTCGCAATTGAAGTTCCTCATCCGTACCAAGCGCCGCGCGATCGCCGACCTCGAAGAGTTCCGCGCCCGGAGGCTCACTGAGCTGCAGTCGCAGCTGGCCGAGCAGAAGGTCATCTACTCTGCCAGTCACCCGGTGGTGGTCGACAGCGAGCAGCGAATCGACGCGCTCCAGAAAGAGTCGCCGCAGATCGAGGCGCTCAAGCGCGACGAGCTGGCGTTGAATGAAGAGTACAAGTCGCGCGGAGGGCGCGACGTCAACTCTGCGGTCGAGCCGGGCAGCGCGTCGCTTGGGGCGCGCACGGTCGGCAGCGGTGACCTCGATCGCACGCTCAACGAAATGGCGCCAGACTTTCGCGACGACCCAGAGGTTACCGTCGCACGTGCGCAGCTCGCGATGGCCACCTCGCGTTACCAGGACATCCTGATGCGCATCGACGCCGCTCGCATCGAGCTCGACACCGCGCGTGCAGCGTTCAAGTACCGCTACACCGTCGTCAGCCCCGCGCAAACGCCGCGCAAGCCCGTTTCCCCGAATGTGCCGCTGATTGTCATTGCCGGGCTGCTCGCGGGGCTGATGTTCGCCTTCGTCACCAGCGCGTTGCTCGATCTGCGCCGAGGCAAAATCATCGAAGCGTGGCAGGTAGAAAAACGGCTCAAAATCCCTCTGCTCGCCCAGGTCAAGTTGTAGCAAGCGCCTGCCGTGTTCTTCCTCGCCTCGTCGGTGACGCTCTGGCGGACCTTACTGTCTTCGCGAATTTCGTCGAAGAAGGAGCCGGCGTGAGCACCGCCGCCACGATTCGAAAGCCGGCCGCGTCGAATTTTTTATTCGGGCTCGCGCTTTTCTTTGGCGCCTGTTTCTCGGCCTTCGTCATCGTCGCGGGCAACGGTGAAGTTGCACTCGCGTTTGCCGTTCCGGTGGGGGTGCTGCTGTTGATGGCAATCTGGAAGTTGCCAATGAAGACTACGGTGCTCGGCCTTCTCTTCTTGATGTGGGCCGCCGACTATTTGCCGGAATCGCCGCAGTCGAACAGGTGGGCTTCGCCGCTTTACCCAATCGGAACATTTCTCTTTGTGAACATCTCGCAGTACTCGGGCATCGGCTTCCTGCGTGTTCCAGGGCTGGATTTGACCGCGATGTTGCTGGTGATGCTTTCGATCTACCGGCGCCTGACCCATTCGACCCTCGACGAGAAGACGCCTTCGGTTCGCATGCTGAGCGCGCTGTTGGTGCTTCAGCTGGTGACTGTGGTTGTGCTCGACATCTGGGGGGTCAACAACGAGGTGCCGATGGTGAGCGCAGACGGGGTCACCATCG